>JBJMOZ010000326.1:0-4282 GCA_045803465.1 Gemmatimonadales bacterium
TCGCCACCGAGTCGTCGAGGGTCGGCACGAGCAACGCTACCGCGGCAGGATCGCCAAGTCGTCCGGCGGCGAGCGCTGCCTGCTCGCGCACGGTGGAGTCGGGAAACGTCAGGCCACGCCGCAGCGCCGCCTCGTCCCACCTTCGCGCATCCGTCGCGGCGAGGATCGGCGCGAGCACCTCGATCATCGTCTCGTTCTGCGCGCGGGCCGGTGTCGCGACGCACGCGACGGCGCAGGCGGCGAGGGCGAGTCGGTGCGGAAATCCGAAAGTCATCGGCAGGCGCAGTCCTGTCTTCGTTAGAGTCGAACCGGGTCCGGCACCGCGACGAGCATCGTGCGCACCTCGTCGGGCAGCCGGGCGAGCTTCATCGTGGCGTCGAGCGCGATCATGCTGGTGGTCGCGGTGACGAGCACCTCGCCGGTGGTCGCGTGCTCCACGGCGTAGCCGAAGACGATGCGGCGCGAGGCGAGGTCGCGCACCCAGCAGCGCACCCGCAGGTCGTCGTCGTAGCGGGCCGGGCGCAGGTAGCGCACGCCCAACTCGCCGACGACCAGCCGGTAGCCGTGCTCCTCCATCTCGCGATAGGTGAGTCCGGTGCGCCGCAGGTGCTCGGTGCGCGCGATGTCGAACCAGACCACATAGCGGGCGTGGTACACCACGCCCATCTGGTCCACCTCGGAGTAGTTGGGCCGGACCCGGATCTCGGAGACCGGCTCGAGTTGCGCTGCGCTCCCCACTCCTCCTCCTTCGCGGCTACATTTGCCCCGTGATCGGCACCACTCTCGTCGTCGTGGCCGACGCCCACCTGGGCACCGCGCCGTCCGACGCCACCGACGCCTTCCTCGCCTTCCTGCAGCGCGTCCCCGAGGCCGGGGATGCGCTGCTGGTGAATGGCGACCTCTTCGACTTCTGGTTCTGCTGGCGCCACGTCATGCCCCGCCACGGATTCCACGTCGCGGCGGCGCTCGCGCAACTGCGCCGCCGCATGCCCGTGGCCATCGTGGGCGGCAACCACGACCGTTGGGGCGACGACTTCTGGAGGCGGGAAATCGGCGCCGAGTGGGGGCCGCGCGAACTGCGCCTGCAGCTGGGCCATCGCAGCGCCCTTGCCGTGCATGGCGACGCGCTCACCGACACGCGCCCCATGTCCCGCGCCCTCAACCGCGTGCTTGCGGCGCCCGTGACCACCACGCTCTTCCGTCAGCTGCACCCGGACACGGCGTTCCGTCTCGTGCAGCGCGTCCTCGACCCCATGCTGGGCGAAGAAGAGACGGCGGGGCCGCGCCTCGAGGCCTCCGCGCTCCGCCAGCTTGCGTGGGCCGAGGCGCGCTTCGCCGCGGAGCCCGACCTGGGCGTCCTGCTCATGGCGCACACCCACCAGCCGGCGCTGCACGTGCTTGCCGGCGAGCGCCGCTACCTCAATCCCGGCGCGTGGTTCGACGGTTACCGCTTCGCCGTCATCACCGACCACAGCGCGGAGCTTCGTCAGTTCACGCCCTGACCGGCGTCAGCCAAGCGGCACGACGTCCGCCGCGCGCAGCCGGTCCCCGATGAACTTCGATCCGACCGACAGGAAGCGTGGCGCGTCGTCGCTCACCACGAAGCGATGCGTCGACGGCTGCCCCGGGACCGCCGCGATGCCCTCCCGCTCGAGTACCTTCGCGAGCGCGCGCGCCGTCTCGGCGGCGCTGTCGATGAGCTCCGTATTCGGCCCCATCACCCGCTGCAGGAGCGGCTTGAGCAGCGGATAGTGCGTGCATCCCAGCACCAGTGCCTGCACCTGCTCGGCGGCCAGCGGTGCCAGGTACTCGCGCGCGACCAGCTCGGCGGCAGGGTGCTCGAACCACCCCTCTTCCACCAGCGGCACGAACAGCGGGCACGCCTGCTGGAGCACGCGCGCGACGGGATCGCGCTGGTGAATCGCGCGCTCGTAGGCGCCGCTCGCGATGGTGCCCGCCGTGCCGATGACGCCGATGGTGCCCTGGGGTGCTGCCGCCACCGCCGCGCGCGAGCCCGGCTCGATCACGCCGATCACCGGTACCGGTGACACCGCGCGCAGCGCATCGAGTGCGTGCGCCGTGCTGGTGTTGCACGCGATGACCACCGCCTTCACCTGTTGCGACAGCAGCCAGTGCAGGATCTCGAGGCTGTAGCGCCGCACCGTCTCCGGTGACTTGGGGCCATAGGGTACGCGAGCCGTGTCGCCGAAGTAGAGGGTGGACTCGTCGGGCAGGCGCTCGTAGATGGCGCGCACTACGGTCAGACCGCCCAGCCCCGAGTCGAAGACGCCGATCGGCAGGTCGCTCATGGAATTCGTACGGGGAGGGTGAGCGCGGCAGCGACGCCGCCGCCTTGCATCGGCTTGAGCGCGACGTCACCGGGAAAATCCCAGAGGTGCGCCGACACATACGCCTCGAGGCCCGCGAGCAGGTGATTGAAGCCCAGGATCACCAGCCAGTCCTCGCGCTCGAGTGCCTTGCCGTGTGCGTTGTCGGGATCGGTGTCGCGTTGGTACTGGTATTCGCTGTTCGCCTTCAGGGCCATGCCGAGGCTCACGCCCTCGACCGCGAGGAAGAGGATGGCGGGCACTTTCCGGCCCAGCTTGGCCTGCCCCCAGCCTGGCAGTACGAGGGAACGCAGCAGCGCCCCGGTGGGTGAGACGGGACGGGCGCCGAGGGGGGTGGCGCCCGCGGTATCGGCGACAGTGGAGTCCTGGACCTCGGGCGCGGGCCGCGGCGGCAGTGAATCCTGGGCGGCGAGTCGGACGGCGGGCGCGAGTGCCAGCAGGAGCGCGAGCAGTGCGCCTCGGAGCCGGGGTGAAGGCATCCGGGGAGTCTAAGGGAGGGGGGCTGGGAAACCCAGCGTGAGGAAAGGTGGCGGGAGCGTGTGGGAATCGAACCCACCGGACCTCGCAAGGCGACGTCCAACGCGGTTTTGAAGACCGGCCGAGACACCAGCCCCGATCCGCCCCCACCAGCAACTTAGCCGTGTTGGCGCCGCACGTCGGAGGCGCCACCCGCACTACTTCAGATCGACCGTCACCTTCCGGATGGTGCCCGAGAACGCATTGTCTCCCTGGGCATAGTCGGGCGAGACGTTCGTCTCACCATCCACGCCCACGTCGGCGCCCTCATCGCCGGAGAAGGCATATGGCTGCGTCCGAGGGACGTGGCCTTCAGCGACCTGCCTCCCGTCGACGCGCAGGATGGACTTCCCTCCTGTGCCCGGGACGGCCGAATCCGGCACGAACTCGTACACGATGGTGTGCTTGCCCGGCCCAAGCGCCCCCGTGGACGCGACGTTGGTGCGTTCGAGCGCGAACCAGTTGTACTCGTGATGGACCTTGCCCGCCTTCATGTAGAGCGTCCATCCGCCGAAGTAGCCCGCCTGCGCGATGATGACGCCGCTGGTGCGCGAATCATGGACATCGACCTCCGCCGTGACGGAGTGCGGCACGCCCTTCACGTTGATGAACGCGTTCTCCATCATGCCCTGCATGCCGGGATAGACCGTCAGCGACTTGCGCCCATTCATCAGGTCGGGGCGACCCGCGATCATGGGATTGAACCGCTCCGAGCGGCGATCATCGATCGGCAGCACGTGGTTCCGCTCCGCCTCCTTCAGGAAGAGCGCCTGCAGCTCCGCGAGCTTCTCAGGGTGCTGCTTCGCGAGGTCGTTCGCCTGGCTGAAGTCCTCCCCCACGTTGTACAGCTCCCAGACATCGTCCTTCACGGGCGGAAGCTTGGTCATCACCCACGGCGTGGAATGCCGCGTCGCGGCCACCCAGCCGTCGTGATAGATGGCTCTGTTGCCGAACATCTCGAAGTACTGCGTGGTCCGGCGATCGGCGGCCTTGGCATCGTCCGCGCTGTAGAGCATCGACACGCCGTCCATGGGCCGCTGCGGCACGCCGTTGACGCTGGTCGGCTCCGGCAGCCCTGTAGCCTCGAGCACGGTCGGGGCGACGTCGATGACGTGATGGAACTGGCTGCGGATCTCGCCGTGGGACCTGAAGCCCTGCGGCCAGCGCATCACCATGCCGTTGCGGGTGCCGCCGAAGTGGCTGGCGACCTGCTTGGTCCACTGGAACGGCGTATTGCCCGCCCACGCCCAGCCGATCGCGAAGTGCGGGAAGGTGGTCGGTCCGCCCCACTCCTCGATGCGGCCCATCATCTGGCTCGCGCTGCCCACGATGCCGTTGAGCGCCATCATCTCGTTGTACGTCCCCTCCGGGCCGCCCTCGGCGCTGGCGCCGTTGTCGCCGACGATGTAGAAGAAGAG
>JBJMOZ010000381.1:0-2763 GCA_045803465.1 Gemmatimonadales bacterium
GCCGACGTGGTGGTGGAGAGCGCGATCACCACCATCATGGATGCGGAGGACTCCGTCGCCGCCGTCGACGCACCCGACAAGGTGAACGTCTACCGCAACTGGCTCGGCCTCATGCAGGGCACGCTCGCGGCCGCCTTGCCAAAGGGCAGCGGCACCGTGACGCGGCGCCTCAACCCGGATCGCACGTATCGGCGCCCCGGTGGGGACGAGCTGACGCTTCCCGGCCGGTCGCTGCTGCTGGTGCGCCACGTTGGCCACCACATGACGACCGATGTGGTCACGCTCGATGGCGCCACGACGCCGGAGACGATCCTGGACGCGATGTGCACGGTGGCGATCGCGCTGCACGACCTTCGCGTGCGCCGCGTCAACAGCCGCACGGGCAGCGTCTACATCGTGAAGCCCAAGATGCACGGCCCCGACGAGGTGGCGTGGGCCGACGCGCTGTTCGCCCGCGTGGAGGACGCCTTCGCGCTGACTCGCGGGACGCTCAAGATGGGCATCATGGACGAGGAACGGCGCACCACGCTCAACCTGCGCGAATGCCTGCGTGCGGCGAAGGACCGCGTGGTCTTCATCAACACCGGTTTCCTCGATCGCACCGGCGACGAGATTCACACCGCGATGGAAGCGGGTGCCATGATCCGCAAGCAGGAGATGAAGGACTCCGCGTGGATCAGGGCGTACGAGGATTCCAACGTCGAGGTGGGCCTGCGGTGCGGGCTGAAGGGTCGCGCGCAGATCGGCAAGGGCATGTGGGCCGCGCCCGACCGGATGGCGGCGATGCTCGACCAGAAGATCGGCCATGCCAAGGCGGGGGCGAACACGGCATGGGTCCCATCACCGACCGCCGCCACGCTGCACGCGCTGCATTACCATCAGGTCAACGTGGCGGAGCGGCAGGAGGAGCTGGCGGAGGGCGGCACGCACGCACTCCTCACCGACCTGCTCACGGTGCCTCTGGCGCTCCACACCAAATGGTCGCCGGGGGAGATTCAGGCCGAGCTCGACAACAACGCCCAGGGCATTCTCGGTTACGTGGTGCGGTGGGTGGATCAGGGCGTGGGTTGCTCCAAGGTGCCCGACATCAACAACGTCAGCCTCATGGAAGATCGCGCCACGCTCCGCATCAGCAGCCAGCACATTACCAACTGGCTGCGCCACCGCGTGTGCACGCAGGCACAGGTGTTGGCGACGCTGCAGCGCATGGCGCTGGTGGTGGATCGGCAGAATGCCGGCGATCCGCTCTACCGGCCCATGGCGCCAGGCTTCGACGGACCCGCCTTCCAGGCCGCGTGCGACCTGGTGTTCAAGGGGCGCGAGCAGCCGAACGGCTATACCGAGTTCATCCTGCACGCGCGGCGGCGCGAGGCGAAGGCCCGCGCCGGCTGACGACGTCCGGCCTCAGGAGCGCGTCGGCACCATCAACACCGGTATGGTGCTCCGACGGAGAACTGCGTGGCTGATGCTGCCAACGAGGATGTCGAACATGGCGCCACGGCCGTGCGTGGCCATGACGATGAGGTCGACCGCGAGGTGGGTCGCCCGGTCGAGGATCGTGTCGGCCGTCGGGCCGCGGACGAGGAGCGGCGTCGCCTCGATGCCGGCCTCGCGCAGTTGCCGTGCGTGGTCCTGCAACTGGCGGTGCTCCTCGCGATACTCCTGCGCCACCTGGTCGCGCACGGCCGCGGAGCCCGCATCGTAGCCGACGAACGCCGGATCGGGCTCGGCCACGTGCAGCAGCCACACGCTGGCACCCGTATCGCGCGCCACGGTCGTCGCGGTGGCGAGCACGCGCTCGGTGGCGGAACTCAGGTCGAGCGGAACCAGCAGGCGCATGCGCTCATTCTCCCTTCCGGTGCTCGGCGCTCACACGCTCGACGATCGGCTGCAGCGCGGCGGTGAACCGCTCCGCCTCGTCGGCCGACATGTGGGACCACTCCGGCAGTCGATAGCCCTGCAGCTCCGGGTAGTCCTCGAAATGGATGCCCGGCGCCCCACTCTCGGCGAGCAGCACGTCCCATGTCTCGGCGCGCGGGAACAGGCGGTTCTCGTACTCCAGGTACCGCCCCTCGCTCGGCGGCCGGATGAAGATCACTTGCAGGCCTCGCGCCTGCAGTGCCTTGACCGCCTTCGCGGCGCGCGTGATCTGTTCGCGTCGCATCGTAAGGGCAGCGTCGGGTCCACCCGGCAGCGGCGCGTCGAAATCCTGTGCCCAGATGCGCCGCGCCATCGCGGCATACGCCGAATCGTCGGCCACCTTGTGCCACATCCGGGTGGATCGGTCGCGGTCGGACACCGACAGCTTCCTCACGCTCTCACCCACGTGCACGCTGTCGCGCTTGGGCCATGGCTGGCGCTTGAGCACCGTCATCAGCGCGAAGTCCTGGTCGTAGTACGCCAACCACGGCTCGAGCAGCACCATCGAGAGCCACTGGCCGGCGCGCTCCGCCGGTGTCTCCTTCCGATAGACCTTGAAGGCCGACCCCCGGTAGGTAAATCCCGTGAAGAAGAGGTCGGGCGCAACGCCGACCAGCAGCCGGCCCGTGAAGTCCGGGTCGGCTGCGAGTTCTTCCAGCATCGGCACCGGCGTCGTGCCCTCGAGCGCAAGCTGGATGGGCCGCTCGCCGGCCAGGCGCTCCCAGACGGGCAGCTGGACATCGAACAGCATGCGCGACGCCCCGACGATGACCGTCTTGTGTCCCTCGCCATGGTCGATGCGGCGCCGCTCGATGGCCCACTGGCCATCGCTGTTGCGGTAGC
>JBJMOZ010000057.1:0-5799 GCA_045803465.1 Gemmatimonadales bacterium
CCTGCGCGAAGGCGCTGTCGCTGGGCGCGATGCTCTTCTCGAGCGCGCCGAGGGAGGCGCGGGCAGAGTCGATGCGACCATCCTGCGCGAGGCGGACGGCGGCGAGCACGCGTGGGTCGGACTGCGCCGATGCATCCTTGAATCCGGTGGCGAGCGCCACCACCGCGAAGCCCGCGACGAGTGTCAGGACGCGCATGCTCACGCCACCCGGCGGCGCGTCGATGCGGCCAGCTCGAGCACGAGGTCGAGCACCGTGCTGGTTTCGTTGCGCAGCGTGGTGTTCTTGAGCGACTGGTCGGCGGCGAGCGTCGCCGCAAGCGCGCCCTGCAGCCGCTCGGCGCTCCAGCGCTCGGCCCAGCGAGCCCACAGTCGCGGCTCGGCGCGCCAGTCGGGCAGGCCGAAGGGCCGTGCCCGGAAGATGGCGTTCTGCAGCCACTGCTCCAGCGACCGGCCGCGCACGCCGCCATCGAGTTGCGCGCGCGCGAGCGACACGCCCACGAGCGTGGTGCCGAGCAGCGTGACGAGCTTGACGCCGCTCACGCCCGACTGCGACAGCACGGGTGCCACGAGGGCCGTGGCGCGCGCGGTGTCGTCCTCCATGACCGCGTCACGCCAATCGGTGACCGTCTCGCCGTGGCGCACGCCCACGAGGTCGCCGATGAGCTCGAGCGTCACCGCCGTGCCCTCGGGAAGCGAGGCGAGCTTCGCCACCTCCGCGCGCAGCACCGACAGCTCGGCGCCCACGGCCTTCACCAGATGCGCGGCGGCGTCGGGCGTGAGGGTGACGCCGGCCTGCGACGCCTCGTGCTGCGCCCATTTCGCGGCGCGCTCGGGCGGCAGTGCGTCGCAGCGCACCGTCACGGCGCGGGGGGCGAAGTCCTTGTCGGCGTCGGGTTCGCCGGCGCCCTGCACCATGATGAGCACCGTCTCGCGGCCGGGTCTGGCGAGCCACTTGAGGAGTGCGGTGCGCGTGCGCGCCTTCTTCTGCCAGCCGTCCACGTCACGCAGCAGCACGACCCGCCGCTCGGCGAGCATGGGCAGCGTGTCGAGCAGGCTCTCCAGCGCCTCCGCGTCGAGCGACGTGGCGGTGCGCTGGTCGAAGTTGAAATCGCGGAGCGAGGGGTCGAGCACGCGGTCGAGGATGAGGCGGACCGCCTCGTCCTTCAGGACGTCTTCCGGGCCGACGAGATAGTAGACGTTCGCGACGTCGCCCGACTTCAGGGCGCGATGGAGGGCATCGAACGAGAGGTCGGCCATTCTAGCTCACTGGCGCGCAGCACCCGCACGCCCACGTCGAGCGCCCGCGTCACCGACGCGCACCGCCCACACGCGGAGGAGTGCTCGCGCATGTCGGCGTCGGGCGTCGTCGGGTGACCGTCGCGCCAGGCGGAGAATCGCTGCCGGAAGGTCCGGCAGGACATGGTGATGGGCATGCGGCGGAAGAATACGGGGAAAGGCGGGGGGACGGGAGTCCTGGCACGACAAAGGGCTCCTCGCGGAGCCCTTCATCCACCCACCCGGCGATGTCGCCTAGTCGAGGTACGGCGCGATCATCTCCGCGAAGCTCGCCCGAGCCCGGTTGAGCCGGCTCTTCACGGTGCCGAGGTTGCAGTGCGTCACCTCGGCGATCTCCTCGTAGCTCTTGCCCTCGAGCTCGCGCAGCACGAATACCTGCCGGTGATGCGGCGAGAGCTGGGCGACGGCGTTGTCGACGAGCTCCTTCAGGTGCCGGTTCTGGAACATGTCGTCCGGCCGGCTCCGGCTGTCCTCGAACTGCAGCGGCCGCGTGTCCTCTTCGTGCTTGGAGCGGTTCGACTGGTAGAACACCAGCGGCGAGCGGCTCCGGTTGCGGAGCTCGTTCTTGGCCAGGTTCGACGCGATGGTGTAGACCCACGTCGAGAACTTCTTGGTACGATCGAAGCGATGGAGGTGCCGGTAGACGCGGATGAACGCCTCCTGCACCAGGTCTTCGGCGCGCTCACGGTCGCCGATCATGCGGTAGATGAAGTTGAGAAGCCGAACCTGGTAGCGCTTGACGATCTCGCCAAAGGCCCGCGGATCACCTTCGAGGTGACGGGCGACGAGGTCGGCGGTTTCCAGGTTGTGCTTTTCGGAAGCGGGGGAGCTTACCCAGCGACCCATCGGCCGGGGGGTGCTCTCGGGAATGGCGGCTGCCGTCATTGCACTTTTCGGTTCGCGCGAGGCGATCCGCTCCTGCCTGCTTCGGTTGGGACCGACCCGAGACATCCGGGTGGCACGGCCGGCGCGGCGCCGTGCACAAGGTTTACGATACCAACCTACGACAACTTCACGATTTGTTCAAGTGTTCTTCCTGAAACATTGAACAAACAGCAGTGCCACAAGCGTTTTCCCGTCCCGAATGTCCCCGCGCGATATCATTCCAAGCACCTCCGACCATGCCACGGCGTGCACCTCCATGAACTCGTCGGCCTCCCGGGCTGTCTCCTTTTCGACAAGCCCTTGTGCTGTAAACAGATGAATGACCTCGTCGGTGAACCCCGGGGTGGTGTAGATTGTCGTCAATCGCTCCACCGAGGTCGCGTCGCAGCCGGCCTCTTCCCTCAACTCGCGCCGGGCGCAAGCTTCCGGGTCCTCCCCGGCGTCCAATCGCCCGGCGGGGATCTCCCAGAGATAGCCGTCGGCCGCGTGCCGGAACTGTCTGAGGAGAAGCACGCGGGGATCGGGCGCCGTAGGAGAGTCGAGGAAGGGCACGACGGCGGATGCCCCGGGGTGGCGGATCATCTCCAGTCGGCCGGTGGAGCCGTCGGGGAAGCGGACCGTATCGACATCGAGGCCGATCACGCGTCCGTCATACACTCGCTCAGCGCCGAGAAGCGTCATGGCTGCATCAAGTCCCGTTAGTGACTCCGAAGTCTAGCGCCGCATGAAGCGCTGGAACCTGCCCCTGGTCCTGGGCGCACCGCTGCTGGTGGCGGTGGCGCTGTGGTATGGCGCCGAGGCCTCGCCGCTGCTGCGCGGCGACGAGCGCATCCCGCTGCTCGTGGCACCGATGGGCATCGCGGCGATGACCGCCATGCTCGCGATGCTGCTGAGCGTGCGCGCGCCCGAGCCGGTGGCCCCGCTGCGCTGGCCGCTCGTGGCACTCGCCTTCGTGCTGCAGAGCGCGGGCTACATGCTGATCCTGCTGCGCGACCGTTCGCTCGCGCTCCGGTTGCCGGGCGAGGATTCCGGCCGCCTGCTCGACGGCATGGAGGTGGCGTTCACCGCCTGCCAGCTGCTGCTGCTCCTTGGCCTGGCCGCCTTCCCCAAGACCTCCGCCGGCCGCGACGCGCGCAAGCGCTACCTGCTCGATCTCGCCGTCATCACCGTCAGCGGCATCCTCGTCTTCTGGGCCGCCAACGAGAGTCCCATCGCGCCGTCGCGCCTGCGGCCACTCTCGCACAGCGTGGCCTACGTCACGCTCGACCTGCTGGTCCTGTTCACGCTCGTCACCCAGTTGCTGCGCGTGCCGCCGCGGCAGCGCTGCTGGCGCGGCCTGCTGGCGATGGCCACCGGCATGGGCTTCATCATCTTCACCGACAGCTGGGGCGCGCACCAGCCGATCGGTACCGCGCTGCGCGCCGGCCTGGCACACGAGCGCTCGATCACCGGTGCGCTGGTGTTCCTGGCAGGGCTGCTCTACCTGGTGGGCCTGCGCGGGGCGCCCGACCCGCTGCCCGAGGAGCCCGAGGTGCGGCCGGGCGGCACCGGTCTCGTATCGTTCGGCGCGCTCACGGCGGGCTATGCCCTGCTCGCCATCGTGGCGCTGCGCTCGCAGTCCCCGCTCATCACCACGCTCACCGTGGGCGCGGCCCTGCTCACCTTCATGGTGGTGGTGCGCCAGCTGGCCTCGATGCGCGACACGCTGCACCACGAACGCAGCGAGGCGCGGCGCGAGGCCGAGAACCGCTTCCGCTCGCTGGTGGCGAACGCCTCCGACGTCATCATCGTGCTCTCGCGCGATGGCGTGGTGGTGTACGCCAGCCCATCCACCCAGCGCCTGTTCGGCGTGCCGCCGGAGCAGCTGCTGGGCGAGCCGCTCGAGCGGCTGCTGCACCCCGACGAGACGCCGGTCGCGCGCGGCTTCATGGAGGAGCTGCTCTCGCGCCCCTGGGGCAGCGTGACCCGCACCTGGCGCCTCAACCGCCGTGACGACGCGTGGGCCTGGGGCGAGACCACCGCCACCAACCTGCTCGCCGACGAGGCCGTGGGCGGCATCGTGCTCAACACGCACGACGTGAGCGAGCGGCGCGAGCTGGAGCAGCGCCTCTCGCACCAGGCGATGCACGACGGCCTCACGGGCCTCCCCAACCGCGTGCTGCTCCGCAGCCGCCTGGAGCAGGTGCTGCGACAGGCGCCACGCGCCGGCATCGGCCCGACGCTGCTCTTCCTCGACCTCGACGGCTTCAAGAACGTCAACGACACCCTGGGCCACGCGCAGGGGGACGCGCTCCTGGTGGCGGCCGCGACGCGGCTGCGCGAGGCGGTGCCCGACGCCGACGTGATCGCGCGCCTGGGCGGCGACGAGTTCGCGGCCCTGCTCGCGGCGCCGGTCGATCGCCAGGTGGTGACCGACACCGCGCAGCGCGTCACCAACGCCTTCAAGACGCCCTTCCGCGTCTTCGGTCGCGAGGTGCCGGGCTCCGCGAGCGTCGGCGTCGCCATCGCGGGTCCCGCCGATACCGCAGGCGACGTGCTGCGCCATGCGGACATCGCCATGTACCTCGCCAAGGCGAATGGCCGCGCGCGCTTCGAGCTGTTCGAGCAGCGCATGCTCGAGGCCGTCGTCGGCCGGCTCGGGCTGCAGGCCGACCTGCGCCATGCGCTCGCGCAGGAGGGCTCGGGAGGCTTCTTCCTCGACTACCAGCCCATCGTGGAGCTTGCCACCGGCCGGCCCGTCGGCCTCGAGGCGCTGCTGCGCTGGGAGCACCCCGACCAGGGGCGCGTGACGCCGGCGGTGTTCATCCCGCTCGCGGAGGAGACGGGGCTCATCGTCCCGCTCGGACGGCGCGCGCTGCAGCTGGCCTGCCACGACGCGGCGCAGTGGGTGCAGGAGCACGGCGCGCTGCACGTGACGGTGAACCTCTCCGCGCGGCAGATCCCCGATCCGGGCCTGGTGGACGAGGTGGCCTCGGCGCTGGCGGCCTCGGGCCTGCCGCCGGCGGCGCTCGTGCTCGAGCTCACCGAGAGCGCCATCATGCAGCAGCCCGAGCGCTCCGCCAGCGTGCTGCGCGAGCTGCGGTCGCTCGGCGTGCAGCTCGCGATCGACGACTTCGGCACCGGCTACTCGGCACTCAGCTACCTGCAGACCTTCCCCATCGACGTGCTCAAGATCGACCGCTCGTTCGTGTCTGGTATCGACCACGACCCCGAGCGAGCGCGGCTGGTCCGCAGCATCGTCGAGATGGGCCACAGCCTGCGCCTCTCGGTCGTGAGCGAGGGCATCGAGGAGGTCGGCGAGGCCGCCCTGATGCGCGAGTTCCGCTCCCACTACGGGCAGGGCTACCTCTTCTCCAAACCGGTCGACGCAAGTGCGCTCGACCACCTCCTCACTCACGCCAAGACCCTGACGGAGTCCCCATGATCACTCGCACCCTCACTGTCGCCGCCGTGGCCGCCGCCGGGCTCGGCATCGCCGTTGCGCAGGCGCACGCCGCCCAGCGATTCGACGTCTCCGGACAGGTGAACGCCCCGGATAGCAGCGGCGCGACGCTGCACCAGTCTGGCCCATTCAACGGCACACCGCTCGGTGCCGGCACCGCGACCGTGACGACGAGG
>JBJMOZ010000062.1:0-2721 GCA_045803465.1 Gemmatimonadales bacterium
GGGACGCATCGAGTTGAAGGTCGAGAACGGCAACAACCGGGTCGCGATCATGGTGCGCGACACGGGAATCGGCATCCCGCCGGACGCGCTGCGCGCCATCTTCGACATGTTCGCGCAGGTCGAGAGCCGCAGCCGCGTGCATGACGGTGGGCTCGGCATCGGCCTCGCGCTGGTGCGAGGCCTGGTCGAGCTGCACGGGGGCAGCGTCTCGGCGTCGAGCGCGGGCCTCGGGCATGGCGCCGAGTTCACCGTGACCCTGCCTCAGGTGGTGCTGGCAGCGGCCCCGGTCGCCGCCACCGACGCCTCCGGCGATGGACGCGGCGCGTCGGCCCTCCGGGTGCTCGTCGCGGACGACAACCTCGATGCTGCCGACAGCCTGAGCGAGCTGCTGCGGCTCGCCGGGCACGAGGTGCGGGTGGCCTACGACGGCCGCACCGCATTGAGCATCGCGGACGCGTTCCGCCCCAACGTCATGCTGCTCGATCTCGGCATGCCGGAGCTGAACGGCCACGAGGTGGCGAGCCACGTACGAGGCCGGTCCTGGGCACGGGAGAGCTGCCTCGTCGCCATCACCGGGTGGGGCCAGGAAGCGGATCGCGCGGCGGCCCGCGAGGCCGGCTTTCACCAGCACCTGGTGAAGCCGGTGGATTTCACGGAACTGCGCTCGCTGCTCGCGCGCGTGGCGGCGGGCTACTGCACGGACCGCAGGCGGACCGCCGTGAGCAGCGAGTCCGACGGCGAGGCGTACGCGGTGTAGATTCGTCGGTGTCGCTGCTCGGATGACCATCCCCATCATTGCACGTTTCTCATCTCCTCACCGGGAGTGCCCGTCATGCGCACGCGCGCTGTCGCCGCCTTCGCCACCGTCGCCCTGGCGCTCGCTGCGCCGTTGCGCGCACAGCAGCCGGCCGCCGATCCGGCCGACGTCGGCACCATCGAGGACATCGTGCGCGTCTCGTACGAGGTCATCAGCGGCCCGCCGGGCACGCCCCGCCAGTGGCGGCGCGACAGCACGCTCTATGCGCCCGGCGCGATGTTCCACGCGTTGCGCGAGGACTCGACGGGAAAGGTCAGTGTCCACAGCATGACGCCCGAGGAATATCGCCGCCGCACCGACAAGGGCTTCGTCAAGAACGGGCTCATCGAGTACGAGATCGGCACGCATGCCGAGCGCTTCGGCAACGTCGCGCAGGTGCGGAGCGTGTACGCCATGCGGCGGACCACCGACGGGCCCGTCACGGCACGCGGGGTGAACTACTTCCAGCTCTACTGGGATGGCACGCGCTGGTGGATCACCGGCATGGTGTGGGACGACGAACGGAAGGACAATCCGATTCCCAAGGAGTGGATCGGCGCGAAGTGAACGCCCGGTCGCGGACGACGCGCTGGCTCGCGCCACTCGCCCTCCTCGGCGTCGTGGGTTGCGGCGCTGCCGCGGCGCCGGCGGCTGACGCACCGTACGATCTCGTCATCGCCAACGGACGCATCGTCGACGGCACCGGCAACCCGTGGTACGAGGGCGACGTGGGCGTGCGCGGCGACCGCATCGCCAGCATCACGCCGAAGGGCGGGCTCGCCGGCGCGGCCACCAGGGAGCGGGTGGACGCCGCTGGGCTGGTGGTCTCACCCGGCTTCATCGACATCCAGTCGCACTCCTGGCACCAGCTCCTGTTCGCCGATGGCCGCGTCGTCGGCAAGATCTCGCAGGGCGTCACCTCCGAGATCCTGGGCGAGGCCCGCACCCCCGCACCCACCAATGCCCGCTTCGACTCGCTCTTCAGCGGCGGCGACGCCGGCGATTCCGCCTATCGCGCGCGCTGGGCGCACTTCCGCGGACCGCACGGCTTCGGCGCGTGGCTCGACTCCATGGAGGCCCACGGCAACGCCGTGAACGTCGGCAGCTACCTCGGTGCCGCGACGGTGCGCGCCTACGCCATGAGCGCGGAGGAGGGAGCCCCCGACGCCGCCGCCCTCGACACCATGCGCGCCGTGGTGCAGAACGCGATGCTGGACGGCGCGTTCGGCATCTCGAGCGCACTCATCTATCCGCCGGGCAGCTACGCGGGCACCGACGAGCTCATCGAGATGGCCAAGGCCATGGCGCCGCTGCACGGCACCTACATCACCCACGTGCGCTCCGAGGAACGGCGGCTGCTGTCCGCGCTCGACGAGGCGATCCGCATCGGCAAGGAGGGCGGCGTGCCGGTGGAGATCTACCACCTGAAGGCAGCGGGCACGCGGAACTGGAGCAAGGCGCGCGCGATGATCGCGAAGATCGACTCGGCGCGCGCGACGGGCTTCGACGTGCAGGCGAACATGTACCCATACACCGCCGGCGGAACGGGTCTCGCCGCCTGCCTGCCGCCCTTCGCGTCGGAAGACGGCAAGCTGATGGCGAACGTCTCCAATGCCGCAGCGCGCGCTCACATCCGCGCCGAGGTGGAGAAGCCGACGAGCTTCTGGGAGAGCCTGTGCGAGCAGGCGACGCCAGAGGGTGTGCTGATCACGTCGCTCCGCAGTCCCGCCAACCAGAAGTATGCGGGCAAGCGGCTCGGCGAGATCGCGAAGGACATGGGGAAGGATTGGCTCGACACCGTGATGGACCCGCTCAAGACGGAGCAGGGCAACATCGGTACGATCTACTTCCTCATGAGCGAGGACAACGTGAAGTACTTCCTCGCGCAGCCGTGGATGAAGATCGGCACGGACGCGGGCGGCACG
>JBJMOZ010000076.1:0-6083 GCA_045803465.1 Gemmatimonadales bacterium
CGAGGCGGCCGGCACCGGCGCGTTGGGCTCGGAGGGCGCTTCGGTGCTCGCTGCGGGCTGCGCCGGCGGCATGCGCGGTGCCGGAGGCACCTCGCGGAACAGCGGACCGCCGCCCGAATGGGACAAGCTCGAATCGGCGTAGGGCTCCGCCGGCGTGGCCGGCAGGTCCTTGAACAGCTGGCGCGCGCGCTCCTCGATGGTGGCCGACGAGATGGGCTCGACGGGCTCCATCGGCAGCGGTCGCTCGAGCTCGAAGGCGGCGGTCGCCTTCTCCTCGACCTCGCGCTCGGCGGCCTGCTTGGCCTCGACCTCGGCGACTTCGGCGGCCGTGCGGCGTCGCTTGGCAGGACCGGCGGCAGGTGCGGCGGGCGCCTCGGGCGCAGGAGCCGCGGCCGCCTTCCGGCGCGCCTTCTTCGGCTTCTCCTCCTCGTGTGCCTTCCGCTTCTCGCGCTCCCAGCGCACACGCACCGCCGCCACCTGCTCGCTCTCGAGGGGCGACAAGTGACTGCGGACGAAGATGTTCATCTCCTTCAGCATCGCGAGCAGATGCTCGGCCGGGACGCCGAATTCCGCAGCAAGTTCGTGCACTCTGGTCTTTACCACTCAACGCCTCCGTTACTGGCGCGCCGCGGCGGCGCCTTGCACGCCCGCGGCCAACGCTCGATCGCGAATACCCACCACCCTCACTGGTGGCCGGCCCAGCCGCTCGCCCAGGAGCGCGGCCTCGGGTCCCTGCACCATCGGCACGCCTTTCGCCTGGGCGAGCCGTATCACCTTGTCGTTCGCGCGCGGCGTGGCATCGCTCGCCACCACCACGCACATGCACTTCCCTGCCTGCAACGCCGACCGCACCGCATCGACGCCCACCACGACGTGACCGGCTCGCATGCCGAGCCCGATCAGGCCGATGACACCGCTCACGCCGCCGGCACGTCCCCGTCGCCGGCTTCCTCGCCGGTGAGTTCGGCGAGGAAAGCCATCATGTGATCGGTGAGCTCCGGCGTCATGCCCGGCACCCGCGCGATGTCCTCACGCTCGAGGTCGAGCACGTCGCTCAGCGTGGTGAAGCCGGCGCCCTCGAGCAGCCCGACGAGCTCGGGCGAGAGGCCCTCGAGCGAATTGAGCGGCACGTTGCCCACGGCCTCGTCCTCGGTGGGCAGCGGCGCGAACAGCGGACCCTCGCCGCCACGCTCCAGCCACTCGCGGCTCGAGTAGAGGTCGATCTTCCAGCCGGTGAGCTCGGACGCGAGACGCACGTTCTGCCCGTTGCGCCCGATGGCCAGCGAGAGCTGGTCCTCGTCCACGACGGCCTGGATGGTCTTGGCCTCCGGCACCGCGAACACCTTGGCGACGCGCGCCGGTGCCAGCGCCAGGCGCGCGAAGCGCTCCGGATCGGGCGACCACGGCACGATGTCGATGCGCTCGCCGCCGAGCTCGTTGACGACGGCCTGCACGCGCGAACCCTTCAGGCCCACGCACGCGCCGACGGGATCGATGGCGTCGTCGCGGGAGATGACGGCCACCTTGGTGCGGCTGCCCACCTCGCGCGCGATGGCGCGGATCTCGACGATCTGCTGCTGGATCTCCGGCACTTCGAGCTTGAACAGCGCCTTCACGAAGAGCGGGTCGCCGCGCGACAGGATCAGCCGCGGCCCCTTCGGCGTCTCCTCGAGGCGCTTGAGCACCGCGCGAATGGTGTCGCCCTGGTGGAAGTGCTCGCGGTGGTTCTGCTCGCGGTAGGGAATGATCGCCTCCGCCTCGCGGAACTTGTTCAGCATGACGACGAGCTTGCCGCGCTCGATCTGCTGGATCTCGCCCGAGAGCAGCTCGCCCACCTTGCTGGCGAACTCGTCGCGGATGCGGGTGCGCTCGCCCTCGCGCACGCGCTGGATGATGCGCTGCTTCGCGGCCTGCACCGCCAGGCGGCCGAACGCCTCGAAGGGCACCTCCTCCTCGAGCATGTCGCCGACGGCGAAATCGGGATCCTCGTACTGCGCCTCCTCGAGCGCGATCTGCGAGCTGTTGTCCTCGACCGTCTCCACCACCTGGCGGAGGCGGACGATGCGGATCTGCCCGCTCAGCTCGTCGACGCTCATCTCGAAGCGCACGTTCGGCCCGAAGCGCCGCACCAGCGCCGCCTGGATGCCGTCGCGCAACAGGTCGAGCAGTTCGGAGCGGTCGAGCTGCTTCGCTGTCGTCAGCTCGCGGAATGCAGCGAGGACCTCACCCGATCCAGCCATCGTGTTCCCTCTCTTCGTGATTCCGGGCGCCTCGGCGCCCACCGTCATGCGGGCTTCTTCCGCCCGAGCGTCGCCTTCCAGTCCACCACGAGGTGCGCCTCGCGCACGTCGTCGATCGCGACCCGCTGGACCTGCCCATCGGGGAGACGGAGCTCCACGGTGGCGTCATCGGGCACGCCGAGCACCTCGACCTCCGGATGCCCCTTCAAGCCTGCCGCACGCACCTTCGCGCGCCGACCGACCGCCTTGCGCCACTGCTCCACGAAGCCAAGCGGACGCTCGATGCCCGGCGACGACACCTCGAGCACGTACTGCGTGCCGACGTGCCCGCCCTCCTCGAGCAACCGCTCGATGGCGCGGCTCAGCGCCGCACACTCCGCGGTGGTGATGCCCGCCCCCGGCTGACTCTCCGGCCGATCGGCGCGCACCTTGAGCACCGGTCGTCCAGGCGTCCCCGAGCGTCGAAAATCGACGAGCTCGAAGCCCTGCCGCTCGACCTCTGCCCGAACCAGCGCCAGAAGTGGATCGTGGGTCATGAGCGGTAACAAAAAACGTGGGGGAGAACCCCACGTCGGCGGACGGAACGACAGCCCTTCGACATCCCAGCCTCCACGCAGAAAGCCAAGATAGCGCAGGAGTTGGGGAGGGTCAACCGATTTCGCGGAAAGATCTAGGGCTTGGCGCCCAGGTAGGCGGCCATGCGGCCATCGGCACCCTTGGACCGGCGATGGCTGTAGAACCGGTCGGCGTCGTGGGCCGAGCACCACTCGGACACGCTGATCTCCGAGATGCCCAGCCGGCGGCCCTGTGCGGCCAGCACGGCCCGCAGGTCCACGTGCCACGGCCCCTCGCCCTCGGCCGTCAGGCCCAAGCCATCCATGACCTCACGTCCGACTTCATAGCAGTCACCGCAAATGCCAACGCCACAGTGCATTACCATCTCGAACGGCTCGCACCTCATGCGGTGCGCCAAGGCCTCTACGCCGCGGGACAGGATGCCGGCCGCAGTTCCACGCCACCCCGCGTGAAGCAATGCCAGTCCTCCGTGCGTTGGCGCGGCCAGATAGACCGGGATGCAATCGGCGACGGTCACGGTCAGCATGAGTGCCGAGCGATCGGTGGCGTGCCCGTCCACGCCGTCGAGCTGGGTCCAGCCCACCATGCCGCCCTCGTGCCAGGCCACCCGGTCGCCATGCACCTGGGTGCCCAGCACGGAGGCCCTGAGGCAGGCCTCGGTGGCGTGCAGGGCCCGCCAGCGGCGCATCACCTGCCCTACCGGCTGGTCGGACCAGAGCGCGAGATCGAAGTCGCGGCCCGTGATGCCGGCGATCAGCCCGAACCGCTCGCGCCATCCCGGCACTTCGTAGCGGGGCACCTCTCCGTCGAGGGGCGCCTCGCGCAGCGTCGCCGTCACCTCAGTCGTCCAGCCGCTCGATATCGGCACCCAGCGCGCGCAGCCGCTCGTCGATGCGCTCGTAGCCGCGCTCGATCTGCCCCACGTTGTGGATGATGCTGGTGCCCTCGGCGGCCAGCGCCGCGAGCAGCATCGCCATGCCGGCGCGGATGTCGGGCGACTCCACCACGCCGCCCTTGAGCGGCGACGGACCGGAGATCACCGCGCGATGCGGATCGCACAGCACGATGCGCGCGCCCATGCCGATCAGCTTGTCGACGAAGAAGAGCCGCGACTCGAACATCTTCTCGAAGATCAGGATCATGCCCTCGCACTGCGTGGCGGCGACGATGGTGGTGGACATCACGTCGGCCGGGAACGCGGGCCAGGGGCCGTCCTCGAGCTTCGGCACGTGACCACCGAGGTCGGGACGAATGCGGCGCTCCTGATGCGCATCGACGAAGAGCTTGTGGCCGTCGAGCCGGGGACGGATGCCGAGACGGTCGAAGCCCAGCAGCGTGGCGCGCAGGTCCTCGCCGCGCACGCCGTCGATGACGAGGTTGCCGCCAGTGACGGCGGCGAGCCCGATGAAGCTGCCGATCTCGATGTGATCGGGACCGATGGTGTGCTTCGCACCCGTGAGCGGCCGGCCGCCCTCCACCACGTACATGTTGGAGCCGATGCCCTCGATCGAGGCGCCCATGGCCACGAGATAGCGGGCGAGATCCTGCACGTGCGGCTCGGCGGCGGCGTTGCGGAAGACGGTACGGCCTCTCGCCGCGACGGCGGCCATCAAGGCATTCTCGGTGCCGGTCACGCTCGGCTCGTCGAGGAAGATGTCGGCTCCGACGAGGTGCTTCGCTTCGAGGCTGTAGTCCCCGCCCACGTCCACTTCGGCGCCCAATGCCTCGAGCGCCAGGAAGTGCGTATCGACGCGTCGCCGGCCGATGACGTCGCCCCCGGGCGGCGGCAGCGTCACCTTGCCGAAGCGGGCCAGCATGGGCCCGGCGAGCAGGATCGACGCGCGGATGCGGGCGCAGAGCTTCGGATCGAGCGGCTTGGGCTTGGCACTGCGAGGGTCGATGACGACCGTGTTCGGTCCACACCATTCCACGGCGCAGCCGAGGTCGGCGAGAATCTCGAGCATCGTCTCGACGTCCCGGATGCGCGGGACGTTGTCGAGCTCGGAAGGTCCGTCGCCGAGCAGCGTCGCGGCGAGGATGGGCAGTGCGGCATTCTTGTTGCCCGCCGGCTTGACCGTCCCGTGCAGGGTACGACCACCGCGGACGCGGAATCTGGGAGCCATGGCACCGAACATCGTCGCGTGCCCCGGGTAGCGTCAAGCAGGTGCGGGGCTTGCGGTTGGACATCCTAGAGCGATGTTTGGGGAACTATGCTGCTCACATTGCAGGCAGTTCAGGGCTGGGTCGGCCCCACGATGGCGATCTCGCTGGCCGTGATCGCGCTCTCCTTCCTGGCCATCGCAGGCGCGGTGCTCTTCGGTGCGCTCGCCGTGCGGAAGCAGGCGAAGAAGCTGCGCGAACAGATGGTCACCTTCGAGGACGATGCGCGGAAGGCCATGCGGAGCGTGCGCCGGGCGACGCGCAACACGGCCGAGGCAAGCCAGGTGCTCAAGGAGCAGGCGTATCACTTCGCTCGCACGGGCAAGAAGGTGCGTGCGCGACTCGACGACGTCACCGACCTCGTGCACCAGCGTGTCGGCGAGATGGATGCGCTCTACGAGGTGGTGGCCGGCGAGGTCGAGGAGGCCGCGATCGACGTGGCGTCGACCGTCCGTACGTTGCGCGGCAACCCGGTGATCCGGGTAGCACGGCGCTTCCTGGGGGTGGGTGCGAGGCGGTGACGTTTCGGCGGCTCCTCGGCAGCCTCGTCATCGTCGGGATCGCACTGCTCGTCCTCCCGGAGCCGGCGTGGGCGTGGACACCCGGCACGCATGTCTACCTGGGTGAATCGCTCCTCGCCAACCTGCACCTGCTTCCAGTCGCCATCGCGGACCTGCTGCGCGCCTACCCGTACGACTTCCTGTACGGCAACATCGCCGCCGACTCCTCCATCGCGAAGAAGTACGCCCCGCTCGGCCGTCACTGTCATTTCTGGCATGTGGGACAGGAGATCCACGACAGCGCGCCCACGGACGCGCTGCGCGCGTTCGGCCTCGGGTACCTGTGCCATCTCGCCGCCGACGTGGTCGCCCACAACTACTTCGTGCCGCGACAGCTCGTGCTCACGGCCGGCACGGCGGGCGTGGGGCATTCGTACTGGGAAAGCCGGATCGACACGCATCTCGGCGGACGCTATCCGCGGGCGGCGAAGGACCTGATCCTCATGGACAACGTCGCCGCCGACGCGCACCTCGACACCATCATCTCCCCCACGATCTTCAGCGTACGCACCAACCGGCGGTTGTTTCGCGGCATGGTGCACCTCAC
>JBJMOZ010000129.1:0-4229 GCA_045803465.1 Gemmatimonadales bacterium
GAAGAACATCGACGTCGACATTCCGCGCGGCCGCTTCACGGTCATCACCGGCGTCTCGGGGTCCGGGAAATCGACGCTCGCGTTCGACATCCTGTTCAATGAAGGGCAGCGCCGCTATCTCGAGTCGTTGAACGCCTATGCGCGCCAGTTCGTGCAGGCCGCCTCGCGCCCCGACGTGGACGCCATCTTCGGCATCCCGCCGACCGTGGCGATCTAGCAGCGCACCAGCCGCGGCGGGCGCAAGTCGACGGTCGGCACGCTTACCGAGGTGCACCACTTCCTGCGGCTGCTGTTCGTGAAGCTCGGCATGCAGTACTGCCCGGACTGCGAGATCCCGATCGAGCCGCAGAGCGAGGAGTCGATCGCAGCGAGGATCCTGAAGACCTTCAGGAACGAGAAGATAACGCTGCTCGCGCCCATGGTGGTGAACCGCAAGGGCGTCTACACCGACCTTGCGAAGTGGGCGTACGCGAAGGGCTACCCGCACCTGCGCGTCGACGGCAAGCTTCTGCCGACGCGGCCGTTCCCGCGGCTCGACCGCTTCAAGGAGCACACCATCGAGCTGCCGGTGGCGAGCCCGCAGATTTCACCGAAAACCGAAAGCGACCTGAGGAAGGCGCTCGCCGCGGCGCTCGAGCTCGGCAAAGGCGTCGTGCACGTGCTCGGCCGCGAGAAAGTCGAGGTGTTCTCGACCAAGCGCGCGTGCCGCTCGTGCGGGCGCAGCTTCGCCGAGCTCGACCCGCGGCTCTTCTCCTACAACTCGAAGCACGGCTGGTGCGCCGCCTGCTACGGCACCGGGCTCGCCATCGACGAGGTGCAGTGGGACGAGGAGCGGGCCAAGACCGGAGCCGAGGACAACGTGCTCGACTCGTGGATCGAGTGGCTCGAGATCGAGGAGCCCTGCCCCGACTGCGAGGGCCAGCGGCTGAACCGCGAGGCGCTCGCCGTGCGCTGGCAGGGCAAGAACATTGCCGCCTATGCGGCGCAGCCGATCTCGAAGGCCCTCACCTTCTTCGAGAAGCTCTCCGTCGCCGGGCGCGAGCAGGAGATCGCGCGCGACATCCTGGCCGAGCTCGCCGTGCGCCTGGGCTTCCTCGAGCAGGTCGGGCTGGGCTACCTCTCCCTCGACCGCGGAGCGCCGACGCTCTCCGGCGGCGAGGCGCAGCGCATCCGGCTCGCCGCGCAGCTCGGCTCCAACCTGCGCGGGGTCTGCTACATCCTGGACGAGCCGACCATCGGCCTGCATCCGCGCGACAACCGCGTGCTGCTCGACACCCTCGCCCGGCTGGGCGCCAAGGGGAACACGCTGGTCGTCGTCGAGCACGACGAGGACACCATCCGCCGCGCCGAGCACGTGATCGACCTGGGACCCGGCGCCGGGCGCCTCGGAGGGTACGTCGTCGCCCAGGGTAACGCCGAGGAACTGAAGGCCAATCCCGACTCGCTCACGGGCAAGTTCCTGCGCGCGCCGCTGAAGCATCCGGTGCAACCGCGCCGCCCCGTCGGACGCGGCGTGCCCACGGTCGAAGTCGTGCGCGCGGACCTGCACAACCTCAAGGACGTCGACGTGGCCTTTCCGCTGGGCCGCCTTTCGGTCGTGACCGGCGTCTCGGGCTCGGGCAAGTCGACGCTCGCGCGCGACGTGCTGCACGCGAACCTCGAGAAGCTGGTGGCGGCCGAGCGGGATCGCAAGAAATCCGGGGCCCCCGGCGGCTGCAGGGCGATCAAGGGCTGGGAAAAGGTCACGCGCGTGCTCGAAGTCGACCAGACCCCGATCGGCAAGACACCCCGCTCGTGCCCCGCGACCTACGTGGGCTTCTTCGACAATATCCGCAAGCTCTTCGCCGACACGCAGGAAGCCCGCATACGCGGGTACGCCGCCAGCCGCTTCTCCTTCAACGTCGCGGGCGGGCGCTGCGACGGCTGCGACGGCCAGGGGATGAAGACCGTCGAGATGAGCTTCCTGCCCGACGTGAAAGTCGTGTGCGAGGTGTGCAACGGCTCGCGCTTCAATCCCGAAACGCTCGCGGTGCACATGCGCGGCAAGAACGTGGGCGAGGTCCTCGCAATGAGCGTGGACGAGGCCCTCGAGTACTTCGAGCATCACCCGTCGATCCGCCATTGCCTGCAGCTGCTGCAGGACGTGGGCCTGGGCTATCTCACGCTGGGCCAGGCGAGCCCGACGCTCTCCGGCGGCGAGGCGCAGCGCATCAAGCTGGTGACCGAGCTTGCCAAGGTTCGTACCGGGGGAGCGCCGCGCCCGGGGCGCGCCTCGTTCGTCCAGCACACGCTCTACGTGCTCGACGAGCCGACCGTGGGCCTGCACATGGCCGACGTGGAGAAGCTGATCCGCGTGCTGCACCGCCTGGTGGATGCGGGCAACACCGTGGTCCTGATCGAGCACAACCTCGACGTGATCGCCGAGGCGGACTGGATCGTGGACCTCGGGCCCGAGGGAGGCGACGGTGGCGGGCGCGTGGTGCTGGCGGCGGCGCCCGAGGAGTTCCTGAAGGCGGCGGCGCGCGGGCACACCGCCCGGGCGTTGCGCGAATTCATGGTCGGCCGGACGGCCTAGGGGAAAAAGCTCCTTTTTTCCTCCAATCCGCGCCCGCCGGGTTCCCGGGGCGCGGACGCGCCGCTAATGTCGGAGCCATGGACCGACGCTTCCTTGCCGCCCTCCTGCTGGTCCTCACCGCGTGTGGGAGCGGCGGCGGTGGCTCATCCCAGGGTCCGACGACACCCCCCCCCCGGCCGACCGGCGTCGCCGACATCAACCTGCTCTTCATGGGGAACAGCCACACTGCCTCCCACGGGCTGCCGCAGACGGTCGCGGCTATGGTGCGCGCCGCGCGGCCTACGCGCACCGTGCATGCGGAGGCGGCGCCGGATTGGGGCTTCCTCGAGGACCATGCGTCCAACCCGCGCACGCTCGAGCTCCTCGATCGCCGCCGCTGGAGCTTCGTCGTGCTGCAGGCGCAGAAATACAGCACCAGCGGCCAATTCAGCTACCCGATCGAGCCTGCGATCGAGCTCGCGCGCAAGTCGCGCATGGCCGGCGCCGTGCCCGTGATGTTTCCCGAGTGGTCGCGGCTCGGCATCCCAGAGACGCAGCGCATTTTCGACCTGCATGTATCGATCGCGCAGCGCGAGCCCGCCTGCGTGGCTCCGGTCCCGCAGGCGTGGGACCTCTCGCTGGCCCGCCATCCGGCGATGGTCCTGCACGAGTCCGACGGCAACCACTCGAATGCCCAGGGGGCGTTTCTCGCCGCGCTCGTCATCGCCACGACGATCACCGGCGTGCCGCCCGACACGCTGCCCACGCTCCCCATCGACGGGGTCGACGCCGACCAACAGGCCGTGCTGCGGCGCATCGCCGCCGAGACCGTCCTCGCCTACTCCCCACGCCAGTATTGCCCCGCCGATCCCCTGTAGCATTTCGGGGATGAGATCCGCCGTTTACGCCCTCGCCGGCCTCGCCTTGGCCGCAGGCGCCGCCTCGCACGCCGCCTGGGCGCAGCAGAAGGTGCTGCGCTACAACTTCGACGTCGCCGAGACCAGCGCCGACCCGCACCGGGTGAGCGACATCTACTCCAATACGGTGATCTCCGCGATCTTCGACAGCCCGCTCGACTACGACTACCTCGCCCGGCCGCTGAAGCTCAAGCCCGCCACCCTGGTGGCGATGCCCGAGGTGAGCGCCGACGGCAAGACCTTCACGATGCGCGTGAAGCCGGGGATCTACTTCAACGTCGATCCCGCGTTCTACGGCCAGAAACGCGAGCTCACGGCGCACGACTTCGTCTACTCGATCAAGCGGTTGATGGACCCGAGGAACGCATCGCCCCTGCTGTCCGAGATCGAGGGATACCTGGTCGACAGCGAGAAGGTGATCGCCGCCGCGCGCAAGGCGAACCGGTTCGACTACGACGCTGCCTACGAGGGCGTGAAGGCGCTGGACCGCTACACCTGGCAGATCCGGATGGAGAAGCCGAACTACACGTGGATCTACAACCTCGCGGACTGCCGCGTGACCTGCGCCGTGGCGCGCGAGGTGGTGGAAAAGTACGGTGAGGACGTCGGCAGCCACCCGGTCGGCACCGGCCCCTATCGCATGGCGTTCTGGAAGCGCTCCTCGAAGATGGTGTTCGAGAGGAATCCCAACTTCCGCGAGGAGTACTTCGACGGGCAGCCCGAGCCCGACGACGCGCGCGGGCAGGAGATCCTGCGCC
>JBJMOZ010000149.1:0-9916 GCA_045803465.1 Gemmatimonadales bacterium
ACGGCGCTGCCGGCCGGCATGACGGTATCCAGCCTCGCCGAGGCGCTGATCGCCGACCCGACGCTGGAGCAGCACCTGGGCCGGCACGTGAAGGTCGACGTGACGCCCTTCGTGGCCCAGAACACGGCGGAGTTCGCCGACGGCGCAGTGGTGCAGGTGGCCCCGAACGCCGACCTGGGCCTGCCGGTGCACCTCGTGTACGTGACCGCGCCGGGCACGGCGGGCGCGTCGCACACGCGCAACCTGATCGTGATCGGCCAGAGCGCCCGCGCGGCGCTCATCGAGAGCTACGTCACGCTGGGCGACGCCGACACCTATCTCACCAACGTGGTGAGCGAGGTGGTGGTGGGTGCCAATGCGTGGGTCGAGCACGTGCGCATCCAGCGCGAGAGCGAGAAGGCGTACCACGTGGGGCTCACGCACGTGGAGCAGGCGCGGGACAGCCACTACCGCAACTTCACGTTCGCGATGGGCGGCGCCATCTCCCGGCACGACCTGCACGTGCGGCTCAACGCGGCCAACGTCGAGGCGCTCATGTACGGCCTCTACCTGGGCCGGAACGAGCAGCTCGTCGACAACCACACCACGATCTTCCACGACCATCCCGACTGCCGCAGCTGGGAGGTCTACAAGGGCGTGCTGGACGACAAGTCGCATGGCGTGTTCAACGGCAAGATCTTCGTGACCCCCGAGGCGCAGAAGACCGACGCGAAGCAGACCAACCGCGCGCTGCTGCTCTCGGACACGGCGGCGATCGACACCAAGCCGCAGCTCGAGATCTTCGCCGACGACGTGAAGTGCACCCACGGCGCCACGGTGGGCAACCTCGACACGCTGATGGAGTTCTACTTCCGCAGCCGCGGCATCCCGGCCGAGGCGGCGCGCCGCCACCTGGTCTATGCGTTCTGCGCGGAAGTGATCGCGGAGGTGGCCATCGAGCCGGTCCGGAAGGAGCTGGAGCGGCTGGTGCTGGACCGCGTCAATGAGTGAGCCGGGGCTGATCCGCCCGCACTGCTCCGCATGACCGCGACCGTCCCCTCGCTCGACGTCGGCCTGGTCCGCGCGCAGTTCCCGATCCTCTCGACCACCGCGCATGGACGGCCGCTCGTCTACCTGGACAGCGCGGCGACCACGCAGAAGCCGCAGTCGGTCGTCGACCGCCTCACCCGCTACTACGAGCGCGAGAACGCCAACATCCACCGGGGCGTCTATGCGCTCTCGGCGGACGCCACCGCCATGTACGACGCGTCGCGGGCGCGGATCGCGCGGTTCATCAACGCCGGATCCGAGCGCGAGGTGATCTTCACGCGCGGCACCACGGAGAGCGTGAACCTCGTGGCGCAGGCATGGGGGCACGCCACGCTCCGCACCGGCGACGAGATCGTCGTCACCGCCATGGAGCACCACTCGAACATCGTGCCGTGGCAGCTCGTGGCGGCGCAGCGCGGCGCCGTGGTGCGGGCCGCGCCGGTGAACGATGCGGGCGAGCTCGACCTCGAGGGCTTCAGGAAGCTCCTCGGCAAGCGCACGAAGATGGTCGCCGTGGTGCATCTCTCCAACGCGCTCGGTACGATCAACCCCGTCAAGCAGGTGGCCGAGCTGGCCCACGCCGCCGGCGCGCTGGTGCTGGTGGACGGCGCCCAGTCGGCCGCGCACCTGCCCGTCGACGTGCACGACATCGGCTGCGACTTCTTCGCCTTCAGCGGGCACAAGCTGTTCGGGCCCACGGGCATCGGCGTGCTGTGGGGCCGCGAGTCGCTGCTGGACCGCATGCCGCCGTGGCAGGGCGGGGGCGACATGATCGGCACGGTGGCGGTGGAGGGCAGCACGTGGGCACCGCTGCCCGCGAAGTTCGAGGCCGGCACGCCGCACATCGCGGGTGCGCTCGGTCTCCACACGGCCATCGACTTCCTTGCCGGGCTGGACCAGGGAGCCGTGGCGGCGCACGAGCACGACCTGCTCGCCTATGCCACCGAGCGCGTCGGATCCATTCCGGGCGTGCGGCTCATCGGCACGGCGCGGGAGAAGGCGTCGGTGCTCTCGTTCACCGTGGAGGGTGTGCACCCGCACGACCTGGGCACGGTGCTCGATGCCGACGGCATCTGCATCCGCGCCGGGCACCACTGCGCGCAGCCGCTGATGCGCCGATTCGGGCTGGTGGCCACGGCGCGGGCGTCGTTCAGCGTGTACAACACGCGCGACGACGTGGACGCGCTCGCGGCGGGCGTGGCGAAGGCGAAGAGGCTGCTGGCATGAGCTCGGTGAGCGAGCTGTACCAGAGCGTCATCCTGGACCACAACCGGACGCCACGCAACTACGGCCGGCTGGAGGGCGAGGCGCGCCGGGCGCGCGGCTACAATCCGCTCTGCGGTGACGAGTGCACCGTGTGGCTCAAGGTCGAGGGCGACACGCTGGCCGACGTGAGGTTCGAGGGACAGGGATGCGCCATCTCGAAGGCGTCGGCCTCGCTGATGACCATGGCAGTGAAGGGGAAGCCGGTGGCGGAGGTGGAGGCGCTCGCCGAGCGCTTCCACTCGCTCGTGACCGGCCGGCTGACCGAGGCGGAGCAGCAGGCGCTGCCGGCGCGGTTGCAGGTGTTCAGCAACGTGGCGCAGTTTCCCGTGCGGGTGAAGTGCGCGAGCATGCCGTGGCACACGCTGAAGGCGGCACTTGCCGGCGGCGATGCGCCCGAGCTGGTGGAACTGAAATAGCACACAACGGAGAGAGGGAGTCGATGCCGTACCCGGAGATGATGGTGAAGCCCATGCGCGACGAGATGACCGACATGGGTGCCAGGGAACTCAAGAGCGTGCCCGATGTGGACGCCGAGCTGGGAGACCAGCAGGGCACCACGCTCGTGTTCGTCAACAGCGTGTGCGGCTGCGCGGCCGGCGGCGCCCGTCCGGCGCTTCGCGCCGCGTTGCAGCACGGCCCGAAGCCCGACAAGGTGGTGACGGTGTTTGCCGGCCAGGACACCGAGGCGGTGGCGCGCGCGCGCCAGTACTTCGCCGATTACCAGCCGAGCTCGCCGTCGATCGCGCTGTTCAAGGACGGCGAGGTGGTGCACTTCGTCCACCGCCACCAGATCGAGGGCAAGGCGCCGCAGGACGTGGCCAAGAACCTTGCGGACGCGTTCCAGAAGTACTGCGCACCGGCACCCGTGTGAGCGGGCACGTCTTCCATCCGGGGCACGAGGAGCTGCATGGCATCACGGTGGTGGTGAGCGGCCGTTCGGGGCGCACCTACGTGGGGCGGTACCACGAGCGCACACCCAAGGGCACGCTCCTGCACGACGCGGGGGTGCACGACCCCGCGAGTGGGCAGAGCCTCGACGACTACCTCAAGCGCACGCTCAAGTTCGGGGTGAAGGCCGAGCAGAAGAACCTGGTGCTGCCGGACGAGGAGATCGAGGAGATCAGGAAACTGGCGGAGTTCGAGTAGGCCGCACCGCTGCCCGGTGTTGCAGCGTGCACCATCGCTGCGCACCCGAAACCCCGCGTCCCGTGGCCCCGTACATCACACGCCACGGGACGCGCGTTGCGTTCCCCTTCCGGAGTCCACATGTACGATACGGCGATCACGCTCGAACGCGTCACGAAGCGCTACGCCGGCCACACGGCGGTGCGCTCGCTCGATCTGACGATTCCGCGCGGCGGCATCTTCGGCCTGCTGGGGCCGAATGGGGCGGGCAAGAGCACCACGATCCGCATGATCATGAACATCCTCGTGCCCGACGAGGGTCGCGTCGCCCTGTTCGGCGGCGAGCCGGCGAGCCGGGACCTGTCGGCGCGCATCGGCTACCTGCCGGAGGAGCGCGGGCTCTACAAGAAGATGCGGGTGCTCGAGCAGCTCATCTTCCTGGGCGAGACGAAGGGCCTGCCGCGCCGCCGTGCGCGGGAGCTGAGCGGGCAGTGGCTCGCGCGCCTGGGCCTGAGCGACTGGTCCGCACGGCGGGTGGAGGATCTCTCGAAGGGCATGCAGCAGAAGGTGCAGTTCATCGGTGCGCTGCTGCACGAGCCCGAGCTGGTGGTGCTCGACGAGCCGTTCAGCGGACTCGACCCGGTGAACAGCCAGGTGATGAAGGACGTGGTGGTGGAGATGGCGCGCGAGGGCCGCACCGTGCTCTTCTCGACGCACATCATGGAGCAGGCGGAGCGCATGTGCGATCGCGTCGCCATCATCGCGCGGGGCGAAAAGCTGGTGGACGGCAAGCTCGCCGACGTGAAGCGCGCCGATGGCGACCGGCACGTGGCACTCGCGTTCCACCGCAATCGCGAGGCCGCCGGACGCGTGCTGGCCGATCGCTCCCTCGTGGCCCGGACCGACGACTACGGCGCTAGCGCCGAGGTGACGCTCGCGCCGCAGGCGAGCGGAGACGCGCTGCTCGAGGCGCTGCTGGGTGCCGGCGTGGGGATCAGCCGGTTCGAACTGGTGGAGCCGTCACTGCAGTCGATCTTCATCGCGAAGGTGGGCGCCGATGCGGCCAGCGCGCCTGCCCTGGAGGATTCCCGTGCATAAGGTCTGGGCGGTCATCCGCCGCGAGTTCGTGGAGCGGGTGCGGACGCGGGCCTTCCTGCTGAGCACGCTGCTCTTTCCGGCACTCATGATCGGACTCACCGTGCTCCCCGTGCTGCTCGACCGGCGGGCACAGGCGCCCAAGCGCATCGTCGTGCTCGACGGCGCGACGGGCGAAGCGGGGACGCGTGTCGCCGACGGCCTCGCGGCGGCCAGGCGCACCGGCTCCAACAGTGGTCCCCGCTACTCGGTGACACGGCTCGCCGCAGGCGGTGACGTCGACGCGCGGCGGGATTCGCTGGTGCGACAGGTCGGCGTGGGCCGCGAGGCGGAGGGCCTCGACGGCGTGCTCGTCCTGACCGACGACGCCGTCACGTCGGGAAAGATTCCCTACTACGGCGCCAACGTCGGCAGCCCGCAGGACATGCGCCGGCTCGAGACCGCGGTGCAGACGGCGCTGCGACTCGAGCGCCTGCGCCGCGCCGGCATCGATCCCTTCGTGGCGCTGCCCGCACTCCGGCCGATCGACCTGGAGGCGCAGAAGGTGTCAGGCGGAGTCGTGACCGGCGAGTCGGGTGATGCCTCGTTCATTCTCGCCTACGCCATGTCGTTCATGCTCTACATGGCGCTCCTGCTGTATGGCGTCCAGGTGATGACGTCGGTGGTGGAGGAGAAGTCGAGCCGGATCAGCGAAGTGCTCATGGGCAGCATGCGCCCCTTCCAACTGCTGCTGGGCAAGGTGATCGGCGTGGGCGCGGTGGGCTTGGTGCAGCTGGCGGTGTGGGCCGGTACCGCGATGGCGTTGACGCGCTTCCGCACCCAGCTGGCAGGGCTCTTCGGCGTGGCGCCGGACGCGCTCCGCACCATGCCGATTCCCGACGTGAGTCCGGGGCTGCTGGCCGTCTTCCTCCTTTTCTTCGTGCTGGGCTTCCTGTTCTACGCCAGCCTGTACGCCGCGGTGGGCTCTACCTGCAGCACCGTGCAGGAGACCCAGCAGGCCTCGATGCCGGTGACGATGACGATCGCGGTGGGGCTGATCCTCATGTTCTCGCTGTTCGGCGAGCCGAACGGGAGTCTCGCACGCCTGCTGTCGCTGTTGCCGCCGTTCGCGCCATTCATGACCCCGGTGCGTCATGCCCTCGTGCGGCTACCGCCCGTGGAGATCGCCCTCTCGGCGCTGGTGGTGGCCGGGGGCGTGGTGGTAGTGGCGTGGGTGCCCGGACAGATCTACCGTACGGGCATCCTCATGCATGGCAGGCGGGCATCGCTTCGCGAAGTCTGGCGGTGGCTCCGGGCGGGGTGATCCCCGTCCGGCGATGATGCGTTGGACCGGCGCGGCGCTCCTGGCGACCGCGCTGACGCTGTTCGGCCAATGGCGCATGCTGCCGACGGCCGACGTGTCGTGGCTGCTGTACGCCGCCGGGCGCGTGCTCGATGGGGCACGCATCGGGCGCGACGTGATCGACGTCAACTTTCCCCTGGTCATCCTGGAGAAGCTCCCCGCCGTCGTCGTGGCGCGGACGCTCAGTGCCGACCCATGGCACGTGCTGCTGGTGTGGCTCGTGCTGCTGCTGCTGGTCGCACTGCTGCTGGCCGCGCGCGTGCCGGGCAGCTGGTTCGCCGAGCCTTCCCATGCCTGCCTCGCCGCGCTGGTGCTGATGGCCGCACCGCGCGGCGACTTCGCGCAGCGGGAGCACGTGGCCGTGCTCGCCGCGCTGCCCTACGTGGTTCTCGCGGGCGCGCGGCTCGAGCGGCAAGCCGTGCGCGGGCGACTCGCGCTGGCGGCGGGCGCGCTCGCGACGCTGGGCCTAGCGCTCAAGCCGTTCTTCGTACTGGTACCGTTGGCGTTGCTGCTGCTGCAGTGGCGTCGAGGGTGGCGGCCGGCGGCGCTCGCGGTGCTTCCAGAGCATGGCGCACTGTTCGTGGGCATTGCGCTGCTGTGGGTGGCCCAGTTCGTCGCGGCGCCGGCATGGCTGGATGCGGTGCGCTGGTACTGGCCGCTCTACTCCCGTTACGGCGGCGGGCTCGCGGTGCAGGTAGGGGTGCTGCTGGGGGGCATGGCGGCGCTCGCGATCGCAGGATGGCTCGCGTGGCGCTGGCGCTCGCGGGGCCACCTCGACGCCGAGGGCGAGGCGCTGGTGGTCGCGGCACTCGGCTTCTTTCTCTGCATCGTCGTGCAGGCCAGGTCGCTCAGCTATCACTTCGTGCCGGTGGTGACGCTCGTGGCGCTGGTCGCGCTCCGCTGGCTCACCCAGCGCCACACCCGGGCGATTGTACCCGTGGCACTCGCTGTAGCGCTCGTGGCGGCCATCGCTTTGCGGGCGCCGTGGGACGGCGTCCGGTTGCTTGCCGGCCTGCCGGTGCAGCGCTCGCAGGAGGACCCGTACCTGCCAGGTCTGCAACGTGCGCTTGGCCCTGGTCCGGTGGGGCGGCGCGTTGCGGTGCTGTCGACGAATCCCGCATCGGTCTTCCCGATGTTGCCGTCCGTCCGGGCGGAAACGCCGTTTCGACAGCTCTCGCTCTGGCCGCTCATCGGGCTGTACGCGCCAGTCGTATACGGTGATACGGTCGTCACCTGCGCGGAGCCCGCGGCGTGGGGTGCGCTCGAGCGACACTGGCGCGATGAGGTGGCCGAGGACCTGCAGCAGCACGAGCCCGATGCGCTCGTGGTGCTAGAGCCCGACCTCGCCACGCGGGGCTGGGGCGACGCACGGCGCATCGATTACCTGGCCTGCCTGCGTCGGGATGCACGGGTGCGGTCTGTGCTCGATGCCTTCACCGAGTCCGTACGCGTAGGGCCGTACCGGGTGGTGCGGCGTCCTCTCGGAGGTCCCGGATGAACCGACGCACCGAATTCCTGGTGATTTTCCTCGGTGCGGCGGTGTGCTTCGCCGTGGCGGCGGCGCGTGCGTTCTCGGTGCCGCTCAGCTCCGACATCGCGCTGCAACTGCACATCGCCGAGGCGCTCGCGCGTGGGGCACAGCTGGGCCGGGACGTGATCGAGGTCAACCCGCCGCTGGCCGCCTGGCTGGAGGTGCCGGTGGTGCAGCTCGCCGCTGCGGCGGGCGCGTCATCGGCGCTCGGGCACGAGGTGGCGGTCCTCCTGCTGGGGATGGTCTCGGTGACGCTGGTGGCGCTCGCGGGGTCGCGCCTGACGGTGCTGCAACGTCCTTGGCACCTGTCGGCATTCAGCCTCGCCGCGGCCATGGCGCTGGCACTGCAGGCTGGGCTCGGGGTGGGACAGCGCGAGCAATTGGCCATTCTGCTGACGCTGCCGCACTTCGTGCTGCTGGCGGCGCGCCTGGAAGGGGCCGTGATGCCCCGCGCACTCGCCGCGACGATTGGCTTGGCGGCGGGGCTCGGGTTTGCGCTGAAGCCGTTCTTCCTGCTGCCGCTCCTGCTCGGCGAAGTGCTGTTGCTGCGTCGACGCGGACTACGCGCGGTCGTTGTCCGTCCGGAGCTGGCGCTGATCGCGGCCGTGTTCGTCGCGTATGCGCTGGCCGTCGTCGTGGCGGCACCGGGATGGCTCCAGAGTGCACGCGCGTTCTGGCCGCTCTATGCCGCCTATCGTCCCGCCACCCTCGACGATGTGCTGACGCGCCAGGGTGTGGTGCTCGCCATCTCCGCGCTGGCGCTCCTCGCATGGGTGGCGGCGCTACGGGCTGCCGACCCCGCCTCGGGACTGGGCCATGCGCTCGCCGTGGCACTCGCGGGTTTCCTCGTCGCGATGCTGGCCCAGCGGAAGCCGTGGATCTATCTGGCCATTCCGAGCGGGGTGCTGTCGCTCCTGCTGCTCCTCGCCGTCGTGCTCGAGACGTCAGGGCGGGTGCAGAGCCGGACCGGCCGCTTGCTGCGTGCGGTGCTGGTGCTCGGCACCTCGCTGCGTGTCGCGCGCTATGCGTGGTGGCTGGTGCACGCGCCGGTGGTCTCGCTCTTCGAGCGGACGTCGCTCGCCGACTACACGCGCCTGCGCGCGACGCTCGATTCGCTGCGACCGGGCACCACCATGGCGGCGCTGTCGCCCACGCACGGCGTCACGTTTCCGCTCGTGCAGGACGTGCAGGGCATCTGGACGATGCGGCTCCCGAGCCTTTGGCCCGCGATCAGCGACGCGGCGCAAGATGATGCCCATCAGCAGTGGCTGCGCGGGATCGTGGCGGAGGATCTCCAGCGACACCAGCCCGAGGTGCTCCTGGTGCTCGTGCCAGGCTCGGCATACCGCTGGCTCGGCCCCCTGGCGATGCGCGACTGGCAGCAGTGGCTGGCCGAGTCGCCGGAGGGCGCCGCGGCGCTCGCGCCTTACCGGCCGTGGCGCACGGTGGGCGATTTCAGCGTGCTGCGGCGGGCGGGGCCGGTGCCTTGACGAGCAGCACCGCCGTGCCGTCGGCATGGCGGACGCTCCAGCCCTCTTCCTGCGCCAGTGCCTGCGCGAGCGGCGCGCCCGCGGGCACCAGCGCCGCATCGACGTCGAACTTCGTCAGCACGTCCTGCCATCCCGGTTCCAGTTCCCAGACGCGCAAGTAGTCGAGCGCAATCGCGCTGCCGTAGAAATCCGCGCCCGGATCGATGAATACCCGCTGGCCCGGATCCGCCCACAGCACATAGCCGCCCCACGTGTACTCGTTGAAGAGCCGTGGCGTGCCCGGCTCGCTCCGCAGCCTGCCCACCGCCTCGACCGGGAAGATGCTCGCGTCGAACGATGTCGGCAGCAGGCGCGGGCCGCCGCGATCGCCGAGCAGCGCGGCCAGCCAGACGAGGCATGCTGCGATCGCGCCCGGTACCCAGGAACCGCCGCTTGCCTCGGCGAAGCTGCGCCGCAGGTTGGGCGGTTCGGGCAGTCGTCGCAACAGCGGATCGAGGTGGAGCATGGCGAGGGGCAAGGCGGTGAGCGCGACAAGGGGGATGTTGCGCCGGGCCAGGAAGCCGCCGACCGTGAAGCCGAGGATCGCGATGAGGTGCGGCGAGGGAAGTCCATTGCGTGGCCACGCGCGCGCGAAGCCGATCGCGGCACCGATCGTCAAGAGGAGGAAGACCAGCGAGCCTGCATCGGTGAAGGTGGGTGGCTGGAATTCGTGGGCCGTGCGCAGCAGCGCCGAGTCACCGAGATGCGCGGCGAGGTGAAGCGGTGCCGCGACGCCATAGGGCGTCAGCAGGGTCGCGCACGCAGCGACGGGCAGGCTCAAGAGCGTGGCCCGCGCGAGCACCCGCGCCTCGGGCGTCGGGCTGCGCCAGGCATCGATGACGCGGCCGAGCGCGTAGGCACCGAGGAGCGCCATGCCGAACAGCCAGCCGCCGTGCAGGTTGGCCCATAGCGCGAAGAGCAGGAGGATGGCGAACGGCTGCGGCGCCCTCGGCCGGTCGAGTCGCTCGAGCAGTAGTGCCAGCAGCACGAACGTGAAGA
>JBJMOZ010000209.1:0-9608 GCA_045803465.1 Gemmatimonadales bacterium
TCGCTTCGGTCGGCCTGCGCGTGGTCTCCATCCGTGACGTCACGCCGATTCCGCACAACGGCTGCCGTCCTCCCAAGAAGCGGCGGGTCTGAGTCATGTCGCGCTATACCGATGCCAGCTGCAAGCTCTGCCGCCGGGAGACCGTCAAGCTCTTCCTGAAGGGCAGCAAGTGCCTCACCGAGAAGTGCCCGGTCGAGCGCCGCGCGTATCCGCCGGGCCAGCACGGCCAGCAGACCACGGGCCGCGGCCGCAAGCAGTCCGAGTATGCCAAGCAGCTGCGTGAGAAGCAGAAGGTCAAGCGCATGTACGGGCTGTCGGAACTCCAGTTCCGCAACCTGTTCGAGGCCGTGACCCACGAGCCGGGCGTGAAGGGCACCAACCTGCTCATCGCCCTCGAGACGCGTCTCGACAATGTCGTCTACCGCCTTGGCTTCGCCTCGAGCCGCAAGTCCGCGCGCCAGCTCGTGTGCCACGGCCACGTCGAGGTGAACGGCCGCCGCGTCGACATCCCGTCGTTCAAGGTGCTCCCGGGCCAGGAAGTCCGCGTGGCGCCGGCCAGCCGCGAGAACCTCTCGGTGAAGGTGGCCCAGGAATTCGCCTCGCGCGGCCAGCCCGTGTCGTGGCTCAGCGTCGACTCCGAGAAGGCTTCGGGTCGCCTGCTCGAGCGCCCGACGCGCGACGCGATCCCCATCAACGCGCAGGAGCAGCTCATCGTCGAGCTGTACTCGAAGTGACCATGAGCATCGACCTGACTGGACTGGTTCGCCCGCACCTCGTCGAGATGACGAAGCGGGAGGACAACCCGAACGTGGCGGAGTTCCGCCTCCAGCCGCTCGAGCGCGGCTACGGCCACACCCTCGGCAACTCGCTGCGGCGCATGCTCCTCTCGTCGCTGCGTGGCAGCGCGGTCTGGGGCTTCCGCCTCGACGGCGTCGTGCACGAGCACCAGACGGTGCAGGGCGTGCTCGAGGACGTGCACCAGATCATCCAGCGCCTGAAGTCGCTGGTGCTCGTGCTCGATCCCGAGGTGGACGAGGCGGTGCTGCACATCCGCCGCGACGAGAAGGGCGCGGTCTACGCGCGCGACATCCAGCCCCACGGCTCGGTGCGCGTCGTGAACCCCGACCACCTCCTCTTCACGCTGCAGGACGACCGCGAGGTGAACGCGGAGCTGTACGTGAACAAGGGCCGCGGCTACGTGGAGTCCGACCTGCACCCGTCCGACCGCTCCATGCCGGTCGACCTCGTGCGGATCGACGCCATCTACAACCCGGTGCGTCGCGCCAACTTCTCGGTGGCCGAGACGCGCGTCGGCCAGCGCACCGACTACGACCGCCTGACGGTGTCGATCGAGACCAACGGCACCATCTCCCCCGAGGACGCCATCGCCTACGCGGCCGCCCTCGCCCAGGAGCACTTCCGCTACTTCGTCGAGTTCGGCAAGGTGCCGGCGGCGCGCGAGCCGGTCACCGACGGCAGCGTCGCGAGCGGCAACCTCAAGGCGCTCCTCGGTCGGCTCATCGACGACTTCGGCCTGTCGGTGCGCTCGCTGAATTCGCTCAAGAATTCCAACATCCGCACCATCCGCGATCTCGTCGCCTTCAGCGAGGACGAGCTGCTCAAGGTCAAGAACGTGGGCGAGAAGGCCCTCGCCGAGATCCGCGAGCTGCTGCAGCGCGAGGGCCTGTCGTTCGGCCTCGTGTTCGAGGAGATCGACGGCGAGCTGCGAGCCCGCACGGCCGAGTCGGCCAGCGGCGCGGCGACGGAGCAGCCGGCCTCCGGAGGACAGGACTGATGCGGCATCGCGCCAAGGGACGCCAGCTCTCGCGCACCTCGAGCCACCGTCGCGCGCTGCTGCGCAACATGGCGACGAGCCTGTTCGAGCACGGCGCCATCGTCACCACCGAGGCCAAGGCCAAGGAGCTCCGGCCCTACGCCGAGAAGCTCATCACGCTCGCACGCCGCGGCGACCTGCATGCCCGCCGCCAGGCCGAGCAGAAGATCAAGGACCGCGAGGTCCTTGGCCGTCTGTTCAGCGAGATCGGCCCGCGCTTCGCGGCCCGGCCCGGCGGCTACACGCGCATCCTCAAGATGGGTCACCGTGTCGGGGACAGCGCCGACATCGCGCGCATCGAGCTCCTCGCCGAGTGACCAGCGACTTCGGGGCAGTGGCAGACACGAAGAAGGGGACCCAAGGGTCCCCTTTTTTCTGGCCTCGACTTCAGGAAAGGCCGCGGCGATCAGCTCGCCTTCTTGACCTTGTTACTCTTGAGGCACTTCGTGCACACCCGGATGCGGCGGGGGGCGCCATCGACCTGGACCCGGACCGTCTGAAGGTTGGGATACCAGCGACGCTTCGTCTTGTTGTTGGCGTGGCTCACGTTGTTGCCGGTTGCCGGCCCCTTCGCGCACACGGTGCACACCCGCGCCATAACTTCACTCCTGTTGTCCAAGACCTTGGGCCCCCAAAATGGGGCAGACAACCAAGATACACGACCGCATTCCACGAGACAACTGGGGGGTCCGCCACGCCATGCCTCGGGCATTGATCACCGGCATCACGGGTCAGGACGGCTCCTACCTGGCCGAGCACCTGCTCGCAAAGGGCTATGAGGTGGTCGGCATGGTCCGGCGCACCAGCCACCACAGCTACGAGCGCATCGAGCACCTGCTGGACCGCATCTCGATCGTGGCCGCCGACCTGCTCGATCAGCACTCGCTCACGGTGGTGCTGCAGGAGACCCGCCCGGACGAGGTCTACAACCTCGCCGCACAGTCGTTCGTGCCCACCTCCTGGAGCCAGCCGGTGCTGACCGGCGAGTTCACGGCGCTGGGCGTCACGCGCATCCTCGAGGCCGTTCGTCTCGTGCATCCGAGCGCGCGGTTCTACCAGGCGTCGAGCTCGGAGATGTTCGGCAAGGTGCACGAGACGCCGCAGTCGGAGCAGACGCCGTTCTATCCGCGCTCACCGTACGGCGTCGCGAAGCTGTACGGGCACTGGATCACGGTGAATTACCGCGAGTCGTACGGGCTCTACGCGGTGAGCGGCATCCTCTTCAATCACGAGTCGCCGCGGCGCGGCATCGAGTTCGTGACCCGCAAGGTCACCGACGGCGCAGCGCGCATCAAGCTGGGCCTCGCGAAGGAGCTTCGCCTGGGCAACCTCGACGCGCGTCGCGACTGGGGCTACGCCGGCGACTACGTGGACGCGATGTGGCGCATGCTGCAGCAGCCCGCGCCGCTCGACTACGTCATCGGCACCGGCGAGACGCACAGCGTCAAGGAGCTCGTCGAGGTGGCCTTCGGCCATCTCGGACTCGACTGGACGAAGTACGTGCGCACCGACGAGCGCTACATCCGCCCCGCGGAAGTCGACATCCTGATGGCCGACCCGAGCCGCGCTCGCGCGGAGCTCGGCTGGCAGCCGCAGGTCTCGTTCGAAGGGCTCGTGACCATGATGGTGGACGCGGACGTGGAGCGGCTCACCCGCCGATGAACGTGCTCGTCACGGGCGCCGACGGCTTCGTGGGCCGGGTGCTGCTGGGTCGGCTGCGCGACGCCGGCCACACCGTGACGGCGTGCTACCGAGCGGGCGGTACGGCACCCGCCTGGCCCGAGGCGGCGGGGCTGACATGGCTGCCGCTCGAGCTCGCCGACGCGGAGAGCGTCGCCACTGTGGCCGCGTCGCCGGCCGAATACGTGGTGCACCTTGCCGGCCTCGCGTCAGGGGCGGCGGCGCGGCGGGATCCCGGGCTGGCGTGGGAGGTCAACGCGGCCGGCACTGCGCGCCTGCTCGAAGGGCTGTCGCCCCGGCCCAGGCGTGCCGTGCTCGTGGTCTCGACCGGCGAGGTCTACGGCCCCGGGCCCGAGCGGCCCCGCTCGGAGCGCGACCCGGTGGTACCCGTGTCACCCTACGCCTCCAGCAAGCTCGGAGCGGAACTGGCGGCATTGGAGACCATGCGCCGGACGGGCATTCCGGTTATCGTGGCGCGACCCTTTCCGCACACCGGTCCGGGCCAGACGGCGCAGTTCGTGGCACCGGCGTTCGCCGCGCGGCTGCTCGAAGCGAGACACGCCGGAAGCAGCGAGGTGGCGACGGGTTCGCTCGAGCCCGTGCGCGACCTGCTCGACGTGCGCGATGTGGCCGAGGCCTATCGGCTCCTGCTCGAACGGGGCGTCGCGGGCGAGACGTACAACGTGGCCAGCGGCGTGGGGCTTGGGCTCCGCGACCTCTTCGATCGGCTCGCCGCGATCGTGGGCGTACCGGCGACGCCACGGCCGGATCCCGCGCTCGCGCGGGCGGCGGACATCTCCCACCTTGTGGGCGACGCAGGCAAGCTCCGGGAGGCCACCGGCTGGGCTCCCGTGATCCCGATTCACCAAACGCTGCAGGACCTCGTAGATGCCCAGGCGCACTGATCTCCACTCGATTCTCCTGATCGGCTCCGGCCCCATCGTCATCGGGCAGGGCGCCGAGTTCGACTACTCAGGCACGCAGGCGGTACGCGCCCTCAAGGAAGAGGGCTACCGCGTGATCCTGGTGAATTCGAACCCGGCCACGATCATGACGGATCCCGAGATCGCCGACCGCACCTACATCGAGCCGGTGACGCCCGAGTGGGTGGCGAAGATCATCGAGCAGGAGCGTCCCGACGCCCTCCTGCCCACCATGGGTGGCCAGACGGCGCTCAACGTGGCGATGGCGCTGGTGAAGGACGGCACGCTCGAGAAGTACGGGGTGGAGCTGATCGGCGCCAACGAGCGCGCCATCCGCATCGCCGAGGACCGCGCCGAGTTTGCGCAGGCGATGAAGCGCATCGGCCTCGCCACGCCGGCGGGCCGGGTGGTGACGAACATGGACGAGGCATACGAGGCAGTGGACACGACGGGCTATCCCGCCATCTGCCGCCCCTCGTTCACCCTTGGCGGCACCGGCGGCGGCATCGCCTACAACACGGAGGAGTACGACGCGCTCATCCGGCGCGGACTCGAGCTGTCGCCGGTGGGATCGGTGCTGGTGGAACAGAGCATCATCGGCTGGAAGGAGTTCGAGCTCGAGGTGATGCGCGATGGCGCCGACAACGTCGTCATCGTCTGCTCCATCGAGAACCTCGACCCGATGGGCGTGCACACGGGCGACTCGATCACCGTGGCCCCGGCCATGACGCTCACCGATCGCGAATACCAGGCGATGCGCGATGCCGCCATCAGGATCATCCGCGAAGTGGGCGTGGCCGCCGGCGGCTGCAACATCCAGTTCGCCGTGAGCCCCGCGACGGGCGAGCAGCTCGTCATCGAGATGAACCCGCGCGTCTCCCGCAGCTCGGCGCTGGCGTCGAAGGCCACGGGCTTCCCGATCGCGCGCATCGGCACCAAGGTGGCGGTGGGCTATACGCTGGATGAGCTGCCGAACGACATCACAAAGGTGACGCCAGCCTCGTTCGAGCCGGTGCTCGACTACGTGGTGGTGAAGATCCCGCGCTTCGCCTTCGAGAAGTTCCCCAAGGCCGATCCGTCGCTCACGACCCAGATGAAGTCCGTGGGTGAGGCGATGGCCATCGGCCGCACCTTCAAGGAGGCGCTGCAGAAGGGACTGCGGGGGCTCGAGTCCGGTCGCATCGGTTTCACGCCGGCGACGAACCTGCTCGACGACCGCGTCGAGGCCACCGACGTCGAGACGCTGCTCTCGGCGATGGCGCGCCCGACGCCGGAGCGGCTCTTCCAGGTGCGCCGCGCGCTCGACCAGGACGTGAGCATCGAGACGCTGTACGAGCGCACCGGCATCGATCCGTGGTTCCTCAGCCAGCTGCAGGAGCTGGTGCACGCGGAGCGCGCGTGGACGGCCCGCGCGAAGCGCGACGACGATGCGGCCGAGCGGTTCGCGCTGCGCCGCATGAAGCGCATGGGCTTCTCCGACCGGCAACTGGCGCTGCTCGACGGGGTGGAGGAGGACGCGTTTCGCGCCAGGCGTCACCGGCTCGGCGTCCGCCCCGTCTACAAGACCGTCGACACCTGCGCCGGCGAGTTCCCCTCGAAGACGCCGTACCTCTACTCCTGCTACGACGAGGAGAACGAGTCCGGTCCCGTCGGCGACAAGACGGTGGTGATCCTGGGCAGCGGCCCCAACCGCATCGGTCAGGGCGTCGAGTTCGACTATTGCTGCGTGCGGGCGGTGATGCAGTTCCGCCAGATGGGCTATCGCGCGGTGATGGTGAACTCGAACCCCGAGACCGTGTCGACCGATTTCGACATGTCGGACGCGCTGTACTTCGAGCCGCTGACCCTCGAGGATGTGCTCGAGATCGTCGAGCTCGAGCAGCCCATCGGCGTCGTGGTGCAGCTCGGCGGCCAGACGCCGCTGCGGCTCGCGCACGGGCTGGAGCAGGCGGGCTTCAGGATCCTCGGCACGTCGCCCGAGGCGATCGACCTCGCCGAGGACCGCGGCCGGTTCGAGAAGCTGGCGCGCGAGCTCGGGGTGAAGCAGCCGGAAGCCGGGGTCGCGTTCTCGGTGGAGGAAGCGCTGGGCGTGGCACGGCGCATCGGGTATCCGGTGCTGGTGCGGCCCTCCTACGTGCTGGGTGGCCGCGCGATGGAAATCGTCTACGACGACGAGACACTCGACCGGTTCTTCCAGGTGGCTGCGCGCGTGGCGCCGGAACACCCGGTGCTGATCGACCGGTTCCTCGAGGACGCCTTCGAAGCCGACGTCGATGCCATCTGCGACGGCACCCGTGTGGTGATCGGCGGCGTCATGCAGCACATCGAAGATGCCGGCATCCACTCCGGCGACTCGGCGTGCGTCATGCCACCGTACCTGATCAAGGAGAAGGAGGTCGAGCAGATGCGCGAGTACACGCGCCAGTTCGCCCTCAAGCTCGGCGTGGTGGGCCTCATCAACGTGCAGTACGCCATCCGGGATGGCGAGGTGTACGTGCTCGAGGTGAACCCGCGCGCATCCCGCACCGTGCCCTTCGTGTCGAAGACCACCGGCGTGCCGCTCGCGAGCATGGCCGCGGCGGTCATGATCGGCAAGACCCTCGACGAGCTGGGCCTCGCCGACGAGGTGCTGCACCCCTACGTGGCGGTGAAGGAGGCAGTCTTCCCGTTCTCCAAGCTGCCGGGCGTGGACCTGATCCTGGGCCCGGAAATGCGCTCGACCGGCGAGGTGATGGGCATCGCGGACAACTTCGGGATGGCCTTCGCCAAGGCGCAGGCGGCGGCCGACGGTTCGCTGCCGCTCGAGGGCGCGGTGTTCATCACGGTGAACGAGAACGACAAGGACACCGTGACGCCCATCGCGCGCCGGCTGCATGCGCTCGGGTTCCGCATCTACGCCACCGAGGGCACCGCGCGCCACCTGCGCATCCGCGGCGTGCCGGCGGAGCGCGTGCTGAAGGTGCACCAGGGGCGGCCCAACGTGGTCGACCTGCTGCTCTCGGGCCGCATCCAGCTCCTCATCAACACGCCGCTCGGCAAGCTGACGCAGCAGGACGACTACATCATGCGGCGCGCGGCGCTGCAGCATCGGGTGCCGTACACCACCACCATGTCGGCCGCGGCCGCGGCATGCGACGCCATCATCGCCATGCGGAGCCGCACCGGCAGCGTGCGTTCACTGCAGGAGTGGCACGAGATGGCGCGCGAGATGACCGCGGAATGGGTGGACTGACCGCCCGGGACGCGGCCTTCGCCGCCGCGCTCCGCGCCGAGGTGCGGGGCGAGGTGCGCGAGGGCGAGCCGCTGGCGCGCTACTCGACGTATCGGATCGGCGGGCCCGCGACCGTGCTCCTCCCCGCGACGACGGAGGACGTGGCGCGGGCCGTGACGTTCGCGGCCGCGCGGGGCGTGCCGTGGTTCGTCGTGGGCCTGGGCTCCAACCTGCTGTTCCCCGACGAGGGGCTCGATGCGCTCGTCATCCGGCTCGGCAAGGGACTCGACGTGCTCGCCGTCGATGGCGCGACGGCCACCATCGGCGCGGGGCTGCCGGCGCCGCTCGCGGCGCGCCGCACGGCAGAACTGGGGCTGGCAGGGTTGCACATCTTCGTGGGCGTGCCTGGTTCCGTGGGCGGCGGTGTATTCATGAACGCGGGCTGCCACGGCGGCGACTGGGCCGCGATCACGACACGGGTCACGGTGCTCGACGCGCAAGGTCACGACACGGTGCTCCCGCGCGAGGAGATTCCGTTCGCCTATCGGACGAGCGGACTCGCCGGCCGGGTGGTGCTCGAGGCGACGGTGCAGTTGCGGGAGGAGGATCCCGCGGCGATCTCGGCGGAGCTCGAGGAACTGCATCGCTGGCGCCGCGAGGGCACGCCGTTCAACCAGCCCTGCTGCGGCAGCGTGTTCAAGAATCCCGGCGGCCCGAGCTGGAAGAACGCCGAGGGGCCACGCACGGCGGGGCAGCTCATCGAGGCGGCGGGGCTCAAGGGATTCCGCGTCGGCGGCGCGGAAGTATCGCCGATGCACGCGAACTACTTCGTGAATGCCGACGGGGCCACGGCAGCCGACGTCGTCGCGCTGATGCGCCATGCGCAGCGGACGGTACGCGAACGGTTCGGCGCCGATCTGGAGCCTGAGGTGAAGCTCATCGCGCCGTCCGGCGCTTACACCAGCCTCCCGTCGCTGAGCGCGTGAGGCGTCCTTCGGCGCAGGGCGCGTGATGCTGCGGCGCCTGGTTCCATTCATGCTGCTCGCCCTCGTGCCGACGACGCTCGCCGGGCAGGCAGCCGATTCGGCCGCGGTCGCGCGTGCGAGCTATCGCGCGGCACTCGAGGCGTTGCGTGCGGGCGATTCCGCCGCCGCGCTGACCGGCCTCGCGCGGGCGGCGGCGGCGTTTCCACAGCAGCCGGCCTATCCCGGCGCGCTCGCACGGCTGGCCGCGATAAGGGGCGACCGCGCCGTCGCCATGCCCGCCCTCGAACGGCTCATCTCGATGGAAGCCGGCTGGAACCCGGACGGCCCGATCTCCGCGCTGCGCGGCGATTCGAGCTACGATGCGCTCGAGCGCCGCATGATCGAGGCGACCGCCGACAAGGGTGAAGGCACGGTGTTCGCGACCCTCGCCGACTCGGCCCTGCATCCGGAGGGAGTCGCCTACGACCCCGCCTCGAAGCGCTGGTTGGTCGGCAGCGTGCACGGCCGGAGCGTGCAGCGACTCGACGGGGCAGGGCGCGCGGAGCGCTGGGGGCCGCCGGCAGACAGTCTCGACGCCGTCTTCGGAATGGCGGTGGATCGCGCGCGGGGGTGGCTCTGGCTCGCGACGGCCGCGGTGCCCCACATGCGTGGGTATCGTGCGGAGGATGCAGGGCGCTCCACGCTGGTGGCGCTTTCACTGGCCACGGGCGCGGTCGTGCGGCGCATCGGGCTGCCGGCCGTGGATGGCGGCCACCAGCTGGGCGACGTGATCGTGACGCCGGAGGGCGGCCTGATCGCCAGCGACAGCCGGCACCCAGCGGTCTACATGGTCGGCCGCCCCGAACGCGACACCATCGCCACCGTCCTCGTCGAGCGCGATCCGCGGTTTCGAAGCCTGCAGGGCATGGCCATCGTCGGCGGCGGACGCACGCTGCTGCTGGCCGATTGGTCGCACGGCCTGCTGCGCGTCGATC
>JBJMOZ010000333.1:0-17253 GCA_045803465.1 Gemmatimonadales bacterium
CTTTTCGCCCGACCCCATCCGAGGCCCACATGCCCGTCGACCTTCTCGCCATCGCCGCCCATCGGGACGACGTCGAGCTCACGTGCGCCGGCACGCTCATCCGTGCGGTGGATCAGGGGCATACCACTGGCATCCTCGACCTCACGGCGGGCGAGATGGGCACGCGCGGCAGCGCCGAGGTGCGTGCCGAGGAGGCGGCGCAGGCCGCGGCCATCATGGGCGTGCGCGAACGGCGGAATGCCGGACTTCCCGATGGCGGCCTGTACAACAACGCGGAGATGCGGCGTGTCGTGGTGGAGCACATTCGTCACTTCGCGCCACGCGTGGTGATCCTGCCCTTCCCCGTCGGCCGGCATCCGGATCACCGCCTCGCGTCAGAGCTGAGTCGCGACGCCTGCTTCCTCGCAGGACTTGCACGCTACGCCGCCGCGGGCGAGCCCCATCGGCCGCACAAGATCCTCTACGCCCTCGCCTACCGCGAAGACCCCGTGAAGCCGACGTTCGTCGTGGACATCACGGCGCAGTTCACGCGGAAGATGGCGGCCATCCGCTGCTATGCGAGCCAGTTCGATGGCGCCAAGAACGCCGGGGAGATCTTTCCAACGGGCCAGGACCTCTACGGCCTGATCGAGACGCAGAATGCCCACTACGGATCGCTCATCCGCACCCGCTTCGCCGAGCCGTTCTTCACGCACGAAACCGTCGAGGTGGATGACGTGCTCGCCCTCTCGGTCCAGAGCATGTGACGAAGCGCTATCGGCCCGGTATCCGTAACTCGTTGAACGGGCTATCTTTAGAACCATGACCGAGACCGTCTATCTCGACCACGCCGCGTCCGCGCCAGTGCGCTCGGAGGTGCGCGATGCCATGCTGCCGCTGCTGGGCGAGCTGCATGGCAATCCGTCGAGCGCGCATGCCGCCGGCCGTGCCGCGAAGACGGCGCTCGAGCGCGCGCGCCGCGAGGTGGCTGCGGCCGTGCACGCCGATCCGGCGCAGGTCTTCTTCACCTCCGGCGGCACCGAGGCCGACAATCTCGCGGTGCTCGGCGCGGTGCTGGCGGCGCGGCGCAACGGGCGGGCGCCGATCGCCGTCGTCTCGGCGGTGGAGCACAAGGCCGTGCTGGCCGCGGCGCATGCGGCCGCGTCGCTCGGCGGCACCGACGTCGTGCTGCCGGTGACGGCGTCGGGCGCCGTCGAGATGGCCTCCCTCGACGAGGCACTTGCACAGCATCCCGCCGTGCTGTCGGTGATGTGGGTCAACAACGAGACCGGCGTGATTGCCGACATCGCAGCCCTCGCCGCTCGCTGCGCCGCCGCGGACGTGCCGTTCCACAGCGATGCCGTTCAAGCCCTGCGCTACCTGCCGGTGGCATTCAACGAGGCGCCGCTCGATCTGCTCACCATCTCCGGCCACAAGCTTGGCGCCCCCAAGGGCATCGGCGCGCTGGTGGTGCGCTCACGCGCCCTGCTCGAGCCGCTGGTGCATGGCGGCGCACAGCAGTTCGCGCTGCGGCCGGGCACCGAGAACGTCGCCGGCGCGGTGGGGCTCGGCGTCGCGATGCGGATCGCAGGCGCTGAGCGCGTGAGCGAGGCGCCTCGCCTCGGCGCGCTGCGCGACGCGCTCGAGCGGCAGCTGCTCGCCGCCGTGCCGGATACCCGGATCGTGGCCGCCGACGCGCCGCGGGTGCCGCACATCAGCGCCATCGTGGTGCCCGGCACCGAGACAGCGGCGCTGCTGATGCACCTCGACCGCCTCGGCGTCTGCGCCTCGGGCGGCTCGGCGTGCACCACCGGAAGCCCCGAGCCATCGCACGTGCTCCAGGCGATGGGGCTGCCACGCGAGCTGTCGCTCGGCTTCGTGCGGTTCTCGCTCGGCCGTGAGACCACGGCGGCCGATATTGCCGCCGCCGCGGCGGCCTTCCCCGAGGCGGTCGCTCGCGCACGACGGTCGGCGGGGGCGCTGCATGGCTGAGCGGGTGCTGGTGGCTATGTCGGGCGGTGTGGACAGCTCGGTGGCGGCCGCGCGGCTCGTCGAGCAGGGCCACGACGTGGTCGGGGCCACGATGAAGCTCTTCTGCTATGGCGACTCGGTGCCCGATCGCCCGTGCTGCTCGCTCGATTCGATCAACGATGCGCGCGACGTGGCGGCGACGCTGGGCATTCCGCACTACGTGCTCAACCTCGAGGACCGCTTCGCGGCGAAGGTCATCGACGACTTCGTGAGCGAGTACGCCCGCGGTCGCACGCCGATCCCCTGCGTGCGCTGCAACTCGTTCACCAAGTTCCGCGACCTGCTCGCCCATGCGGACGCGCTCGGCTGCGATGCCATCGCCACCGGCCATTATGCCGTCGCGCGCGACGGCGCGCTCCACCGCGGACGCGATCGCGGCAAGGACCAGACCTACTTCCTCTGGGGCATCGACCGGTCGGTGGTGGCGCGCATGCGCACGCCGGTGGGCGAGATGTCGAAGCAGGAGACCCGCGCCTATGCGCGGCAGCTCGGCCTGGTCACCGCCGACAAGCCGGAGTCGGTCGAGATCTGCTTCGTGCCCGACGGCGACTACGTGGCGGTGCTCGAGGAGCGGCTCCCCGCCGACGCGCCGTCGCTCGTGCCCGGACCGCTGGTGACGACGAGCGGCGAGGTGGTGGGCGAGCACCGCGGCTTCGCGCGCTACACCATCGGGCAGCGCAAGGGATTGCCGGGTGGGGGCTCCGAACCGCGCTTCGTCGTCGCGATCCGGCCCGAACGGCGTGAGGTGGTGATCGGCGGCCTCGCCGATCTCGAGGGACATCAGGTGACGCTCGAAGAGGTGAACTGGCTGGCCGACCCGCTCCGCGAGGGCGACGCCTGCGAGGTGCAGGTGCGCTACCGCGCGCGCGCGGTGCCGGCCACGGTGGTGACGGTCGGTGAGCGGGCGGCGACGCTGGTGCTCGCCGAGCCGGTGCGGGCGATCACTCCCGGTCAGTCCGGCGTGCTGTATGCCGACGACCGGGTCCTGGGCGGCGGCGTCATCGCCTGACCGCCGGCATCCCTTCGAGGAGCGACTCCATGATCTCGTTGCTGCTGCGCATCATCGTGAACGCCGCCGCCATCTTCGCTGCGGTGCAGCTCCTGCCGGGGCTGCACTGGAACGGGACCTTCCTGCAGCTGGCCGGCGTGGCACTGGTGTTCGGCGTCATCAACGGGTTCCTGAAGCCGATCCTCAGCGTCCTGACCTGCCCGCTGCAGTTTCTCACGCTGGGTCTCTTCGGCCTGGTATTGAACGGCCTGCTGCTCATGCTCACGGCATACTTGTCGCAGCAGTTCGGGTTCGACTTCAAGGTGGACGGCATCCTGTGGGCGATCATCGGCGGCATCGTGATCGGCCTGGTGAGCACTGCGCTCTCGCTGTTCCTCCCCGGCAAGAAGGATTGATTCGCCGGCGCCGAGAGGCGCCAAGAAGGCCGTCATGACCAACGTCGCCCCCCAACCCGTGCCGAGCAGCGCCCCCGAGGCGCCGCTGGACCTGCGGCATCCCTCGCTGTACGTGAACCGCGAGCTCAGCTGGCTCGAGTTCAACCGCCGCGTGCTGCATGAAGCGCTCGACCCGCGCACCCCGCTGCTGGAGCGGCTGAAGTTCCTGGGCATCTACAGCAGCAACCTCGACGAATTCTTCCAGGTACGGGTGGCGGGGCTCAAGCGTCAGGTGAAGGCCGCCTTCACCGAGCGCACCGCCGACGGCCTCACGGCCGAGGAGCAGCTGAGCCGCATCAGCACCACGGTGCTCGAGCAGTTGTCGCAGCACCGGCATGCGCTCGTCACGGACGTGCTGCCCTCGATGGCGGATCAAGGCGTGCGCCTGGTGACGCGGCTGTCGGAGCTCTCAGCGGCCGACCGGCGTCACGTGGATCATTTCTTCCAGGCGAACGTCTTCCCCGTGCTTACGCCGCTCGCCGTGGATCCGGGCCATCCCTTCCCGTACATCTCGAACCTCAGCCTCTCGATCGCCGTCGCGCTTCGCGACGCCGACGGCGAGGAGCGCTTCGCGCGGGTGAAGGTGCCGAAGATCCTGCCGCGCTGGGTACCCTGCCTGACGCCGAACACCTTCGTGGCGCTGGAGCAGGTGGTGGGCGGCAACCTCGAGGCACTCTTCCCCGGCGTCGAGATCCTGGGCTGGTATCTGTTCCGCATCACGCGCAACACCGACATCGTGATCGACGACAGCGACGAGGCGGACGACCTCCTCGACCTCATCCAGGAGGAGGTGCGCAACCGTCGCTTCGCCGAGGTGGTGCGGCTCGAGGTGCACTACAGCATGCCGCTTTCGCTTCGGCAGCTGTTGCTGGCGGAGTTCAACGAGGAACAGCAGGACGTGGCGCCGCCGCTCACCACATCGGACATCTACGAGGTGCACGGCCTCTTCGACACGGCCGACCTGCTCAACCTGGCGCTCTCGCTCGACCTGCCCAACCTCAAGGACCCGCCGTACCACCCCACCACGCCGCACCGCCTGGCCCAGGGGCGCAGCATCTTCGAGGTGCTGCGCGAGGGCGACGTGCTGCTGCACCACCCGTACGACAGCTTCGCCACCACGGTCGAGCGCTTCCTGCAGGCGGCCGCCGACGACCCGGACGTCGTGGCCATCAAGCTCACGCTCTACCGCACGGGCGGCGACTCGAGCATCGCGAAGACGCTCCTGCAGGCGGCCGAGCGTGGCAAGCAGGTGGCGGTGCTGATCGAGGTGCAGGCGCGGTTCGACGAGGAGAACAACATCGCCTGGGCGAAACGCTTCGAGGACGCCGGTGTGCACGTGAGCTACGGCGTGACGGGACTGAAGACCCACGCGAAGACGCTCATGGTGGTGCGACGCGAGGGCGACTTCATGCATCGCTACGTGCACATCGGCACCGGCAACTACAACGCGAAGACGGCGCGGCTCTACACCGACTTCGGCCTGCTCTCGGCCGACCAGGAGCTGGGCGCCGACCTCACCGACCTGTTCAACGTGCTAACCGGGTTCGCGCAGCCCGCATCGTACCGGCAGGTCATCGTGGCGCCCCGTTTCCTGCGCGAGCGCTTCGTGCAGATGATCCGCCGGGAGATCGAGCACCAGCGCGCCGGGCGCGGCGGGCGCATCCTCGCCAAGATGAACGCGCTCGTGGACCCCGACATGATGGTGGCGCTCTACGAGGCCTCACGCGCCGGGGTGCAGGTGGACCTGATCATCCGCGGGATCTGCTGCCTGCGTCCGGGTGTGCCGGGCGTGAGCGACAACATCCGCGTCATCAGCATCATCGGCCGGTTTCTCGAGCACTCGCGTGCCTTCTACTTCCGCAATGGCGGCCAGGAGGAGGTGTACATCGGCTCGGCCGACTGGATGCCGCGGAACCTCGACCGTCGCATCGAGGCGGCGGTGCCGCTGCGCGACGTCATCCATCGCAACACGGTGCGCAACCTGCTCGAGCTGATGTGGAAGGACAATCGCCAGGCGTGGGAGCTCCTGCCCGACGGCACCTACGAGCAGCGCTGCCCGCCGGCCGAGGGTCCGGAACAGGCGACGCATCGGGTGCTGCTGGAGCACCCGCGGGAGATCGTGCGCGCCGGCTAGCGGTGACTGGCAATCGGAAAGCCCGCTCTGGCGGGCTTTTCCAATACGTCCCATATTCGAAAGCCTTCCTCAGTTCCAGAACAGCACCCCGCTGCCTGGCCTCGTTCGACGAATCGAGGCTCCAATGAAGAACCGCTGGCTCATTGCCGCTGCCGCGGTGGGGATTCACATCTCCATCGGGTCGGTCTACGCCTGGAGCGTCTTCAACCTGCCGCTCGAGAATGCCTTCGGCTGGGCGAAGAGCGACGTTGCCATCACCTTCAGCCTCGCCATCTTCTTCCTCGGCATGTCGGCGGCGGTCATGGGCCGGTTCGTCGAGCGGAACGGTCCCAGCAAGTCGGGAATGATCGCGGCGCTCTTCTGGGGCAGCGGTCTGATGGTCGCCAGCCTGGGCGCGAAGCTCGGCGTCATTCAGATTCTCTGGCTGGGCTACGGGGTGCTAGGCGGCATCGGGCTCGGCATCGGCTACATCACGCCGGTGTCGACCTTGGTGAAGTGGTTTCCGGATCGGCGCGGGATGGCCACCGGGCTGGCCATCATGGGGTTCGGCTTCGGAGCGGCCATCGGTGGACCGGTCTACAACTACATCATGTCCTACGTGGCCGCCGCGAAGCTGGACCTGGCCGAGCCCGAGTACCGCGCCGGCATGGCCAGCTACAATGCTGCGCACAAGATCCTGAAGGAGATTCACGTCGCCAGCAAGTCCGCCGGCAGCTACGGCATGGACGAGCTTCTCGACGCGGTCCGGGCCGGGAATACCGCCGACGTCCTCGGGAAGCTTCCTCCGCGCCAGGCGGAGGATGCCGGCCCGATCCTCAGCGACCTGAAGGTCGCGCTGCACCGCAGCGAGCTGACGTCGTTCTGGGCGCTGAAGGACTCGCCACAGTTCAAGAGCGCGATTGCCTCGGGGATCTCGGCCGCGTTCCTGTTCGCAGGCATTGCCTACCTCATCATCATGTTCGGGTCTGCCAGCTACATCGTCCGTCCGCCGCCGGGGTGGATGCCGGCCAGCATGAAGGCGGCCGTGGAATCCGGCAAGAAGAAGGTCATCCCTGATCTGATGCAGCTCACCGCGAACGACGCGGTCAGAACGCCGCCGTTCTACGGGCTGTGGCTCATGATGTTCATCAACATCTCCTGCGGCATCGGCATCATCTACACCGCCTCGCCGCTGGCCCAGGAGAGCATCGGGCTCACGCCGGCACAAGCCGCCGGAGTTGTGGGCCTCATGTCCATCTTCAACGGACTCGGTCGCCTTGGCTGGGCATCCTTCTCCGACTACCTGGGCCGCGCCAACACCTACACCCTGTTCTTTGCGCTCCAGATCGTCGCCTTCTGGCTGCTGCCGGACATTCGCAGCGTCGTCGTGTTCCAGGTCGTGCTGTACCTGATCCTGACCTTCTACGGCGGCGGGTTCTCCACGCTGCCGGCCTACATCGGCGACCTGTTCGGCACCAAGGAACTGGGCGCGATCCACGGCTACGTGCTCACCGCCTGGGCGATGGCCGGGGTCTTCGGGCCACAGATCGTGGCCCGGCTCTACGAAGCCACCGCGTCCTACCAGACGGTCCTGCACATCTTTTCGGCCGCGTTCGTGGTCGCACTGGCCGTGAGCATCATGATGACCGTCTACGTCATCAACGCCCGGAACCGGATGACGACGATCACCGTCTTCAGCTTCGACGGCGAGGACTTCATCCGCGTCAAGACCACCCTCCTGACGGACGACGGCAAGTCGGCCCTGAACACCAAGCTCGATCACGGCAACCCGGGCTATCAGGCGTTGATGCAGCAGCGATCCTATCGTGGGGAGATGACGCTGTTCGGCCGGCACTACGACACGCATTACGCGCCGCTCGCCAACGACCAGGGAGCGCTCGACGGCGCCATCTTCGTCGGGTTCCAGAGATGAGGCGCGCGGCCCGTAGCTGAAGTTGCCTTGAGGTACGTGGGGTGAGCGCCTGGGGCATGCTCACCTCGCGCGCGTGACACGCTAGTGCGCCAGGCCCGCCGCCGCGCCGAACTGCTTCACGAGCTCCTGCTGCTCGGCGGTGAGCGCCTCGGGCAGCGTCACCTTGATCTGCACCAGCTGGTCGCCGCGCTGGCCGTTCCGCTCCACCCCCTGCCCCTTGATGCGGAACTTCCGCCCCGGCTGCGTGCCGGGAGGGATGCGAAGCATCACCTTCTTGCCGTCCACCGTGCGGACGCGGATGCTCGTGCCCAGCAGCGCCTGGACGACGTTGATCGGGACCTCCGCGAGCAGGTCGTTCCCCTCGCGCCGGAAGAAGCGATCGGGTTGCACCTGGAACGTGACGACCAGATCGCCGGCGGGCGCGCCCGCGCGTCCTGGCTGGCCCATGCCCTTCAGGCGCACCTTGCTGCCCGTGTCGGTCCCGGGCGGCACCGTGATCGCCACGGCGCGCTCGGTGCGGATCTCCCCGGCGCCTTCGCACGTCGGGCACGGCTTCGAGGGGATGCGCCCGCGACCGCGGCACTTCGGGCACGGCCGGCTCACGGCGAACCCGCCCTGCCCGAACGTCACCGTGCCACGTCCATTGCATTCGTCGCAGGTGGCGATCGTGGCGCCCTTGGCGCCACCGGTGCCGCCGCACGTCGGGCACGCATCGGTGATCGGCATCGAGACGGTGACCTTGCCGCCAAGCACCGCGGTGCGAAATGGGATCTCGAGTGCCGTCTCGATGGTCTCGCCGCGCGCATCCTCGCCCTTGCGGCCGCGCCCGAAGATCGAGGAGAAGATGTCGCCGAGCCCGCCAAGCCCGCTCAGATCGTTGAACTCGAACTCCTCGTAGTTGCCCCCGGGTGCGCCGCCGCCGGTGGCTGGTCCTCGCGAAGCGCCGGCGCCAGCACCGCTTGGCCGACGCACGCGCGGGTCGAACGCTCCGAGGCGGCGCATGGTGTCGTACTGCTTGCGCTTCTCGGCGTCCGACAGCGTGGCATGGGCCTCGGAGATCGCCTTGAAGCGCTCCGCGGCCTGCGGATTGTTGGGGTTGGCGTCCGGATGGTATTGCTTCGCGAGCCGACGATAGGCCTTCATGATCTCGTTCTGGCTCGCACCCTCGGCGACGCCAAGCACCTGATAGAAGTCCTGGGCCACTTACGCGTCACCCTGCCCTTGGAACACCTGCACCCGCGCGGGACGCACCAGCACGCTGCGGAAGCGGTAGCCCGTCTGGAACGTGGCGCTCACCGTCTGCTCCTGCTCGGGCGACGGCGCCGGCAGCAGCGACACGGCGTCGTGCACCGATGGATCGAACCGCTGGCCCACCGGGTCGATGCGCTCGAGCCCCGCCGCCTGCAGTTCCTTCCAGACCTTCATGTCCACCGCCTCGATCGCGCCGCGCAGCGCTTCGACCGGGGTCGAAGCCGGATCGCTGCTGACGGCCCGGTGCAGGTCGTCGAGCGCGTCGAGGAGCTTGCCGACGAGGCCTGCCTGGGCGCGGTCGGACAGCTCGGCCTTTTCCTTGATCGCACGCCGGCGGTAGTTGTCGAACTCCGCGGCGAGCCGCAGGTAACGATCATTGCCCTGCGCAAGCTCGTCCTCCAGCCGCAGGATGGCGGACTCGGGGGGCTCGGCCGGCAGCGGGGCACCATCGGGACGGGCCGCGGCCTCGTCCTGGGTGTCGGTCTGCTCGAAGAAATCGGATGGGGTCGTCATGGGGGGAAAATAATAGCAACCGGGGTGCCGCACGGACCTGCCACGGCGGCAGGTCGGGAGTTACCAATGTCTACACCAGACTCTCCATCGCGGCGGCGCCGGCGGTCGGCAGACGCCGGAACAGCAGGTAGAGCCCCGTCTGGGCTGCCCGCGCCCGGATCTCCTCCCGGCTGCCAGGGAAGATCGAGCGGTGGGACGTGGTGCCATCCGGCCCCGCCACGCCGAACCAGACGAGCCCGACCGGCTTCGCCGACGTGCCGCCACCCGGCCCGGCGATTCCGGTGACGCCGATGCCGTAGTCGGTGCCGAATCGCCGTCGTGCGCCCTCCGCCATGGCGCAGGCGACCCGTTCACTCACCGCGCCGTCCGCCACCAGCACCTCCGGGTCGACATCGAGCTCGCGCTGCTTGACCCCATTGGCATAGGCGATCACGCCGCCCTCGAACACCTCCGAGCTGCCCGGCACCTCGGTGATGCGGCCACCCAGCAGCCCGCCGGTGCACGACTCCGCCACCGCCACCCGCCGTCCCGCTTCGCGCAGCGACGCCACGAGCCGCTGCGCGAGCGATGACTCGTCCGTGGCGTAGACATGCTCGCCCGCGCGCCGTGCGCACTCGGCGACCGCCCGCTGCAGCTGGACATCCGCTTCGGTGGCGGTCAGACCCCATACCGTCAGGCGCAGGTCAACCCCGTCGACGCCCGGCAGGTAGGCAATCATCGCGGGCGCCACGGACTGCTCGATGTCGCCGAGCCGATCGGCGAGTGTCGATTCGGGGATCGCCGTGGTGCGCACCATGCGCGAGCGCACGACCCGGCCCCCGGCGCGCGACGCGAGGCGCGGCAGCACTTCGTGGTCGAGGAGCATGCGCATCTCGCGCGGCACGCCCGGCAGCATGATCACGAGGCCGCGCGGCGTCTCGATCCAGAGCCCGGGCGCGGTGCCCCACTTGTTGCGGAGGATCTCGGCGCCCTCCGGCACCATCGCCTGCGTTCGGTTGGACGGCGACGGCGTGCGCCCGAGGCCCTGGTAGCGCTCGAGCAGATCGTCCCACACGTGGTCGGCGAAGCGCAGCGGCAGCTCGAGTGCCGCGGCGACGGACGTCTTGGTCACGTCGTCGCTGGTGGGGCCGAGGCCGCCGGTGGTGAGCACGGCCCCGGTGCGCTCGAGCGCCTCGAGCACGGCGACGCCGATCTCCGCGTCGCTATCGCCGACGGAGACGCGCCGCACCACGCGTACTCCGATGCCGCTGGCGCGACGGGCAATCTCCGCACTGTTGGTGTCGACGGTGAACCCGAGCAGCAGCTCGGTGCCCACCGTGAGCAACTCGATGTTCACCGTGCGACCGGCGGGCGGGGCGACGAGTTGAAGAGCGCGCGGTTGCGGTAGACGTACACGATGAACGAGTAGATGGTGAGGATCACGGCCACCAGCATCGTCACCGCCACGAAACTGCCGTGGAACTGGTTCCAGACCATCGCGTAGCGATTGTCCTCCCAGCCCATCGGCTTGCGCGCGTCGCGGAAGGCGAACCACAGGATCACCGCGCCCACGAAGATGTTCTGCAGCAGCGCCTTGAGCTTCCCGGCGCTGCCGGCGGCAATGATGACGCCGCGACGCTTCGCCCACCAGCGGAAGAGCGTCATCGCCACCTCGCGACCGATGAGCAGCAGCGTGACCCAGAGCGGGATGCTGCCCCACACCGGGATGCCGTACTCGGCCTCGCGCTGGCGAGAGATCCAGAAGATGGGGATGAGCGTGGCGAACAGCAGCAGCTTGTCGGCGATGGGGTCGAGCAGCTTGCCGAGATCGGTGACTTCCTGCCGGCTGCGGGCGAGATAGCCGTCGAGCACGTCGGTGAGCGCGACGACCACGAAGAGGACGAAGCAGATGAGCTTGGGGCGGTAACCCTCGATGAACGGCAGCAGTGCGATGACCGGCGTGAAGCACATGCGCGCGATGGTGATGATGTTCGGCAGCGTCCACACCCGCTCGGCGCCGGGGGTGCCGCTCATCCCAGGCTCTTCACGACCAGCTTGCTGACGGCCTTGAGCGTGTCGAAGACGCCATCGCCCGTCATCGCCACCGCCTCGAACCACGGAGCGCGCTCCACCCATTGGCCATCGCAGAGGGAGACGAGGTAGTCGCCCGCATGGTACGGGTCGGGCAGCGCCCGCTGCTTGACGGCATCGGTGACCACCCAGCCGGGGTTCACTGCGGCCTGCAGGTCGGCGATGGGCGCGGCGTTGGGCAGGTCGCGCTTGTTGTACTGGATGACGAACGGCAGCGCGGTGAGGTCGTAGCCATGCTGCGCGAGGTTGTCGTACAGGTTCTGCATCGCCTCGATGTTCGCTTCCATGCGCTCGAGCTGGCTGTCGGCGACGAAGACGACGCCGTCGACGCCCTTGAGGATGAGCTTGCGCGAGGCGTTGTAGTAGACCTGGCCCGGCACGGTGTAGAGGTGGAACTTCACCTTGAAACCGCGGATGGTGCCGAGGTCGACGGGCAGGAAGTCGAAGAAGAGCGTGCGCTCGGTCTCGGTGGCCAGCGAGATCATCTTGCCGCGGGAGGCGGGCGCCACCTTCTGGTAGACGTGCTCCAGGTTGGTGGTCTTGCCGCCGAGGCCTGGGCCGTAGTAGACCAGCTTGCAGTTGATCTCGCGGGACGCGTAGTTGATCATCGACATGGTCGTGTCCTCACACCCCGCCGAAGAGTCGGTCGATCTCGTCTTCCGCCTCGCCCACGAGTCCCGTGTCCATCTTCGGGGCCGTGCGGCCGTCCCGCGCGAACATGTCGGTGAACACGCTGTTGAGCTCCAGTACCGCGGCACGCACGCGCAGCTTGACGAGGCCGAGCGTGGTGCGGGTGTCGAAGAGGACGACGAGGATGACGCGCCGGGCGATGTCGGCGAGGTACATGGACTCGCGCTCGCCCTGGTGGAAGAGGGCGCCGAACTCGGGCTCGCCGAGCATGCGGGCGAGCTGGTCGTTGGCGCTGAAGTCGGCGGCGGTGAGCGTGGCGAACGCCGTGGGGTCGAACGCGGGGGCCTCGCCCACGGTGGCGACGAGCTGCCCGGTGCGATCGACGATCAATGCCGTGCGCGCGCCCGAATCGGCCAGGAACTGCGCAAGGAGGTGCTGGATGCGGCGCGCGTCGTCCTCGCGGAACGACCAGCTCGCGGCGTGGTTCACCGCACCTCCTGCCGGGCGACCAGCGCGTGGGCCAGCGTGACGCCGTCGACGTACTCCAGGTCGCCGCCCATCGGCAGGCCGCGCGCGAGGCGCGTGACCTTCACCGGCCGGCCGGCGAGCAGCTGCTGCACGTAGGTCGCCGTCACCTCGCCCTCCATGGACGGATTGGTGGCGAGGATCACCTCGCGGACGCCGCCGTCGTCGACGCGGCGCACGAGCTCGTCCAGGCGCAGGTGCTCCGGGCCCACGCCCTCGAGCGGCGAGAGCCGCCCGCCGAGCACGTGGTAGCGTCCGCGAAAATCGGTGGCACGATCGACGACCGCCACCGCCGCCGGATCCTCCACCACGCAGAGCAGGCCGGCATCACGCCGTACGTCGCGGCAGAAGGCGCACGGCTGCTCCTCCGTGAGGTACCCGCACTCGGCACACGGGCGCACCTTCTCGGCCACCGTGCGCAAGGCGGCGGCGAGCGCCTCGACCTGCTCCGGCGCCTGCTGCAGCAGATGGAAGGTGAGCCGCTGCGCCGTCTTCCGGCCGATGCCGGGCAGGCGCGCGAGCTCGGTGATCAACGCGTCGACCGCGCTCACTGCCCGTTGTCGCTCGCGAGTGCGGGCAGCTTGCGCATCTCGGCCTGCACCGTCTCGAGTGCACGCCGCTGTGCATCCGACACTGCCGCGAGCACGAGATCGGCGAGCAGCTCGGCGTCACGACCCTCGAACGCCATCGCGTCGATCTGGACGTTGCGAACGATGCCGCGACCATCGGCTGTCGCGCGCACCAGGCCGCCACCCGCCGCGCCCTCGAACGTCTTGCTCCACAGCTCGGACTGCAGGTCCTGCAGCCGTGCCTGTGTGGTCTGGCCCAGCTGCCACAGATGCTGAATTTCTGCCATGAGTCCCGCCCGTCTGGTCGGCCGTTTCGCCCCGGCGAACCGCGGCGGCAAGTGCTTGCCGTCGCGCCGCTTGGAACCGTCCTCGAGCGCCCGGCTGGGCGCCCTCAGTCGACGATCTCCAAATCTAACGCGTCGGCGGCGGCGTCGAGCGAGGGGTCCCTGGCCCGGAGGCCCTTGAGCCGGTCGGCCTGCAGGGCCTGGTTGGAGAGCCGCTGGGGACGGGTCTTGGCGGACGGGGCGGGCGGTTCCGCGCCCAGGAGGCGGAGCTCGACCGGGGCACCCACGATGCGGCCCAGCAGGCCCGCCAGCCGCTCTTTCTGCCGCTCGAGGGTCAGGGCCATGCCGGGGTCGGCGTCGGCCATCCGGAGGGCAATGACGGGCGCGGCGACATCGCCCAGCTCGCAGGCAGCAAGAGCCTGCCCGAGGAAGGGGCCTTCCAGCCGGGCTTCCGCCAGGATATCGGCCCAGGCCCCCTGCAGCGCCTCCCGAGTGAAGGCGAGGCCCCGCACCGTGTCGACGGGCGACGCGGACCGGGCGCTGTCGGGTACCGGCGCGGGTGCAGGTGGGGCCGGAGGCGCGGCCGACGGGGCGGCCGGACCCGACGGGTTCGGCGGCGTGGGACGTGTCGCCGCTGGACGCGGCGCGGCCGGCTCGGGGGGCGGACCGCCCTCGAGCACCGACTGCAGGTCCACCAGGCGGTCGAGCATCACCCAGCGCAGCAGCAGCGTCTCCGCCACGAGTCGCGCATTGGCGCTGCGGCGCAGCGACGCCTCGCTCTCGGCGAGGAGCTTGAGCATGCGCAGCACGTCCCCGGGCACCAAGCTGTCCTTGTAGCGCGCGATCACGTGTTGGGCCGCCTCGGTGAGGCCCTCCGGCGCCGCGCCCACCTGCACCATCAGCAGGGCCCGCAGCATCTCGGACGCCCCGACCAGGAACTCGCCCAGGTCCGCGCCCGAGACGAGCAGCTGCTCCACCAGTGCGAACACGCCGGCGGCATCGCGCTCGACGACGAGGCGCAGCACCTCGTCGTACAGCTCGTCGGGGACGAGGCCGAGCACCTCGCGCACGCGAGCCGCCGTGACGCGCCCCTCACCGAAGCTCAGGCACTGGTCCAGCAGCGACAGCGCGTCGCGCATGCCGCCGTCCGCATGGCGGGCGATGATCGTGAGCGCGTCCTCGTCGGCGGGAATGCCCTCGGCGGCGAGCACCTCGGTGAGGCGCGCGCGGATGGCCGACGGACCGATGCGACGGAAGTCGAATCGCTGCAGGCGCGAGAGCACGGGGGCGGCGGTCTGCGCGATCTTCTGCGGCTCGGTGGTGGCGAAGACGAACACCACGCCCGGCGGCGGCTCCTCGAGGATCTTGAGCAGCGCATTCCACGCCTCACGCGTGAGCATGTGCGCCTCGTCCACGATGTAGACCTTGTGATGCCCTTCCTGCGACGCGGCATACATGGCGCGCTCGCGCAGCTCGCGCGCATCGTCGACGCCGCGGTTGCTGGCGGCATCGATCTCGACGACGTCGAGGCTCGCGCCACCGCTCCAGATGCGACTGCAGGTCTCGCACTCGCCGCACGGATCGCCCTCGGGCGTCCGGTTGGGGCAGTTGAGCGCCATGGCGAGGATGCGGGCGGCCGTGGTCTTCCCCACCCCACGCGGTCCGGTCAGGAGATAGCCGTGTCCCACGCGTCCGCGGCTCACGGCCCCCCGCAGCACGGCGGCGACGTGATCCTGGACCACGAGATCGCTGAAGCGTCTCGGGCGATAGCGGCGGGCGAGGGCGAGGGCCATGGGACCGATCGGAAGGGTCGGACGGAAAGAAGAAGTGCCCCAGGCTACCCGAAGCGACACCGGACATCGCTTAGCGCTGCTACCGGCGAGGTCCTGACGCGGTTCACGCGCCGGCGCCCTTCGGACCTGGGGCGAGCAAAAGATAGGCGGAAGCGGGGGTCGCGTCTAGCGCTGCGGCGTCGTCTCGCCCAGCAGCGCCCGCTGCCTTCGCTGCATCCGCCGCGCCTCCACGCGCTCGGCGAGGACCCCGCCGATGAGGAAGACCATCGACATGTAGTACATCCAGAGCACGAACACGACCAGCGCCGCGAACTGGGCGCCGGTCCAGCGGCTGGTGGAGGTGACCGATCGCGCGATGTAGAAGCCGAAGAACCGCTTCGCGAGCTCGAAGGCGAGCGCCGAGAAGATGGATCCCACCGTCAGCGCGCGCGTGGAGAGGCGGCGGGTCGCGGCGAAGCGGTAGATGATGAAGAACAGCGAGAACGAGAATGCCAGCGTGAGGGCGAACGTGAGCAGCCGACCAAGCTCGCCGACCAGCAGGCTCCACGGCGGCCCGAGCGATTCGCCCCGCGTACGGATCAACGCGATGCCCGCGCTCAGCAGCGTATTGGCGAGGAGGAGCACCACGACCACCACCGCCACCGAGAGGTCGCGCGCCTTGTTGCGCACGAAGATCGAGATGATGCCGCGCTGGCGCGCCGGCTCCGCCTGCGTGTCGTAGACGAAGCTCAGGGAATTGCGCATGCTCGCGAAGAGCCGCGAGCTGAACCAGAGAAACGTCGGGCCCGCGACGAGCGAGACGCTCTCGCGGTTGCGCAGGATGGAGGCGAGCAGCCGCTCGATGGGCTCCAGCGGATCGAGCCCCGGCGTACTGTCGTGCCGCGGAAGGAAGCGATGGAAGAGCGACTCGGGATCCAGCGTGCCCCCGCTGCCCGGCACGTGCACGAGCAGGGTGAAGCCCACCAGCACCAGCAGCACGAACGGCACGAGCGCGAGGAGCGCGTCGAAGCTCAACGCGCTCGCCAGGAACGGGACGTTGCTCTCGTCCACGGCCTCGATCGTCCGCAGGAGAAAGCGGCCCGCCGAGCGGGGCCAGGCGCGGACGCGGTCCGCGAAGGTCAGGCGCCCGACTCCTCCGACTCGTCCTCGTCCTCGAACTCATCGGCCAGCCGGGCGGCACGGCGCCGCGCACGGGCGGCCTCGAGGCGGCGCTCGACGGCCGAGCGGGCCGATTCGAGACCCTCCTCGACGGCGTCACCGGCGTCCATGGCCGCGTCCTCGAACTCGTCGACGACCCGGCGCTTGCCGGCACCGATCGTCTCGCCGAGCTCGTCGAACTTCTCCTCGGCCATCGCGCGGAACTTCCGCAGCCGGCGCTGCACCGAGCGGCGCGTCTGTTCGCCCGTCGTGGGCGCATAGAACAGTGCCACGCCCGCACCGAGCAGCGCACCCCAGAGGAACCACTTGGCGGATGCATCCCCGCCCCGCTCCACGTACACGACCTCGCGATCCCCATTCCGTCCCATCAGACCCTCCCGCGAACGGACCGCGGTCGCGGTCCGAATGAATGCGAACATCTTGTCCCTGACCGACTTACGCCGTGCCTCCGAAGGCAATGTAGGGCGGCGCGGCGAACCCCGCCAGCCGACGCGTCACGCCTCGTCGGCCGCGCTCAGCGGCGGCGGCGGCTCCTCCGTGTACCCCGCGCGCCCCATGGCGGCGAAGGTGAGTCGCTTGCCGAGCTCGACGCCGGGCTGGTCGAAGGGATCCACGCCGTACCACACGCCGGCGTAACCCGTGGCGAGCTGGAAGAACATCAGCAGTTCGCCGACCGTCGCGTCGTTGATCTCCGGCACGTGCAGCGTGGCGTGCATGCGTCCCATGCGGGCGAGCGCACCCGCGGTCGCGTCGCACTCGGCGTTGAGCAGCCCGCCCAGCGTCTGCCCGGGCAGGTAGGCGGCGTCGGCGGGCAGGTCGGAGCGCGAGGGGATGGTCACATCCTCGCCGTGACGCTCCACGCGCACCAGCGTGATCACCTTGTCGAACGGCCCCTCCATGAACAACTGCACCTGGCTGTGCTGGTCGGTGGCCCCGAGGGCGCCGAGCGGTGTCGGCCCCA
>JBJMOZ010000225.1:0-11244 GCA_045803465.1 Gemmatimonadales bacterium
GATGACGCTGCTGCGACGGCAGGTCGGCGAGAAGGCGGCGTTCGATCTCGTCGCCACGGGGCGTGTGGTCGACGCACTCGAGGCGCATGCGCTTGGGCTCGTGACGCGCGTCGTGCCGGACGAGCGCCTGCACGCGGAGGCCTCGGAACTGGTCGCGCAGCTGGCACTGGCCAGCCCGACGGCGATGCATCTCACCAAGAAGCTCTTCTACGAGCTCGATGGCCGGTCGTTCGAGGAGGGCATCGCGCTTGGGGCGCGTGTCAACGCGCTGGCGCGCACCACGCCCGAGTTCCGCGCCGCGATCGCGAAGTTCCTCGCGTCATGACGCTCGAGCGGCTCGCGCTTGGCCTCACGGTCGCCGCGTTCGTGCTCGCCGCCCTCGCGATTCTGGCGCGTCAGGGCGCGGTGACCTGGGTGGCGGTGGCGTTTGCGGTTGCGGCGATGCTGCTGCGCTGGTGGCTTCGGCGAAACGGATCACCCTGAACAGGACTGGGTAGGACTCCGGGAAAGCATGTCGTGAACCGTCGACCCGGAGGGTAGTCATGAAGCGTCTTGTCCTCGGTACCGTCGTCGCCATTGGCGCGATGGCCGTGTTCTCTAGTTCCGCAGTCGCCCAGAAGGACACCACAACGACCGGCGAGGACATCGGCGAGGTCATCGACAAAACCCGCTTCGAAGTGCGCGCCGGCGGTGGTGTCACGTTCCCGCTGTCGTCGGATTTCCTGGAGACCGGCTGGCACCTTGGCGGCGGGCTACGCGCCACCCCGAGCGGCTTTCCCATCGGATTCCAGCTCGACGGCTTCTACCACAGCTTCGGCGAGAAGGACACGGAGGAGACGGGCGTCCCGGATGAATTGCTCGATTCGAGCTTCCTGCAGCTGACCCTCGATGGGGTGTACATGCTGCAGACCGCGTCGCCGACGTTCGACCCGTATCTGCTGGCAGGCGTCGGTCTCTACGACGGCGACTTCGGACTGAATGCCGGTGCGGGTACCGACTTCGCCTTCAAGTCCATCCCGTTGGCGTTGTTCATCGAGGGTCGCTTTCACCTCATCTTCGGCGAGCTGGAGGACGTATCGCTATTCCCGGTGACGTTGGGCGTGCGCATCCGCCTCTGATCGCGCGCGAACCGGGGGCCGCGGACTGCGGCCGCCGCTCGGGGCGACTGGCCCGGGCGTGCGGCCGCTTCGTCGTGTCTGCGATCGCGTTCGCCGCGCACGTGCTACCCGCGCAGGGCCAGGTGATGTCGGCCGGCATCTCCGGCGCGCCCGTGGCGCAGCTCGGAACCTTCGACGATGGTCGCGCGCTGGACACCGGATGGCACGTCGGCATCGCGGGGCGGCTGGACCTGCGGACTCGACCCTTTGGCGTCCAGGTGGACGTCGGCGTGGCGAACAGCCCGTACGAGGAGGGCACGCGTGAGGGGCATGTCCAGTCCTGGAATGCCGGCGCCGGGGTGTTCTATCGTCTCGCCAAGGTCACGTCCCCGGTGCGGCCGTACGCCATCGTGGGGATCGGGGTCTACTACGTGGAGGAGCCCGAGCGGGTCCTCATCACGCCGGCGTGGAACGCCGGCGCGGGCGTCGAGGCAGGCACCGGCGCCATCCGTGGCTTCGTGGAGGCCCGCTACCACTACGTGCTCACGTGGGGCCGCGACATGCAGTACATCCCGGTCATGCTAGGCGTCCGGTACGCCTTCAACCCTTGAGCGTCACATGTTGCGGCGGTACTGGCCGCCCACTTCGTACAGCGCGTGCGACAGCTCGCCCAGGCTGCACACCTTGCCCACTTCCATCAGTGCCTCGAACACGTTGCCGTTGGTGAGCGCCGTCTCCTGCAGATGGTGCAGTGCCGCGGCAGACCGGTCCGCGTTGCGGCGCTGGAACGCCTCCCGCGACGCAATGGCGTAGTCCCGCTCTGCCGGCGTCGAGCGGATCACTTCAGCCGGCAGCACCGTCGGTGAGCCGTGCGGATCGAGGAACGTGTTCACGCCCACGATGGGCAGCGTGCCGTCGTGCTTCTGCTTCTCGTACAGAAGCGACTCGTCCTGGATGCGGCCACGCTGGTACATCCGTTCCATGGCGCCGAGCACGCCGCCACGGTCGGCGAGCCGCTTGAATTCGAGCAGTACCGCCTCCTCCACCAGATTCGTCAGTTCCTCCACGATGAACGCGCCCTGCAGCGGGTTCTCGTTCCGTGCCAGGCCCAGCTCCCGATTGATGATGAGCTGGATCGCCAGTGCCCGCCGCACGCTTTCCTCGGTGGGCGTGGTGATGGCCTCGTCGTAGGCGTTCGTGTGGAGCGAGTTGCAATTGTCGTAGATCGCGTAGAGCGCCTGCAGCGTGGTGCGGATGTCGTTGAAGGCGATTTCCTGCGCGTGCAGGCTGCGGCCCGAGGTCTGGATGTGGTACTTGAGCCGCTGCGAGCGGTCGTTGGCCCCGTAGCGGAGCTTCATCGCCTTGGCCCAGATGCGCCGGGCCACGCGGCCGATGACCGAATACTCCGGATCGAGGCCGTTGGAGAAGAAGAACGAGAGGTTGGGCGCGAAGGCGTCCACCGGCATCCCGCGCGACAGGTAGTACTCGACGTACGTGAACCCGTTGGCGAGCGTGAACGCGAGCTGCGTGATCGGGTTCGCTCCCGCCTCGGCGATGTGGTAGCCCGAAATCGACACCGAGTAGAAGTTCTGCACGCCGCGCTCGATGAAGTACTGCTGCACGTCGCCCATCATGCGCAGGGCGAACTCGGTCGAGAAGATGCAGGTGTTCTGTGCCTGATCCTCCTTGAGGATGTCGGCCTGCACGGTGCCGCGCACCCGCTGCAGCGTCTGCTCCCGGATGCGCGCGTAGACGTCGGCCGGCAGTATCTCGTCACCGCTGACGCCGAGGAGGGCGAGGCCCAGGCCATCGTTGCCCTCGGGCAGGGACCCGTTGTAGCGGGGCCGGGGCTGTCCGCGCTCGCGATAGATCTCGTCGATGCGACCAGAGGCCGCCTCCAGCTTGCCTTCCGACGCCAGCCACCGCTCGCACTGCTGGTCGATGGCCGCGTTGAGGAAGAAGGCGAGCAGCATCGGCGCCGGGCCGTTGATCGTCATCGAAACCGACGTCGACGGATCGCACAGGTCGAAGCCCGAGTACAGCTTCTTCGCATCGTCCACCGTCGCGATGCTGACACCCGAATTGCCCACCTTGCCGTAGATGTCGGGCCGGGGTGCCGGGTCCTCGCCATACAGCGTCACCGAGTCGAAGGCCGTCGACAGTCGCTTCGCCGCCAAACCTCGCGAGACGAAGTGGAAGCGCTTGTTGGTGCGCTCGGGCCCGCCCTCGCCGGCGAACATGCGCGCCGGGTCCTCGCCCTCCCGCTTGAGGGGGAAGACGCCGGCCGCGAACGGGAACATCCCGGGCGGCGCCTCGGTGAGCATCCAGCGGAGGATGTCGCCCCAATCCTCGAAGGTCGGCAGCGCCACGCGCGGAATGCGCAGACCGCTCAGCGTCTGCGTGTAGAGCGGCTGCCCGATGACCTTGTCGCGCACCTTGTACTCGTAGCGGTCGGCCCGGTAGCGCGCGACCAGCTGCGGCCACTCCTCGAGGATGCGCCGACACTCGGGGGCGAGCTCGCGCTCGAGCCGCAGCTTTTCCGTCTCGAGTTCCGCGAGCCAGCCCGGCGGCTCCGTCTCCCGCCGCTCGGCCCGCACCACGCCCGGCACGTCGTTGCGCACGTCCACCGCAGGCTGGCCGGCCCGGTCGCGGAACTGCCGGATGGTCCCATCCAGCTGGTAGAGCCGCCGTGCGAGCGCCACCTGGGTTCGGACGAAGTTGTCGTACGCCGCGCTCAGCTCGCAGATCTCGGCGAGGTAGCGGCTGCGCTCGGCGGGGATGAGCGGCGGACGCTCGTCACGCGATGGCAGGTGCGCGCTGGGCTCGAACCGGACGCCGGTCTTGGCCTCGATGCGCTCCAGCACCGCTGCGGCCAGCCGGTTCATGCCGCCATCGTTGAACTGCGATGCCACCGTCGCGAACACTGGAAGCGCGGCGTCGTCGCCGTCCCAGAGCGTCCGGTTGCGGCGGTACTGCTTCCGCACGTCGCGGATGGCGTCGAGCGAGCCGGGCTTGTCGAACTTGTTGATGGCGATGAGATCGGCGAAGTCGAGCATGTCGATCTTCTCGAGCTGCGTGGCTGCGCCGTACTCCGCGGTCATGACGTAGAGCGACACGTCGGAGTGCTCGATGATCTCGGTGTCCGACTGGCCGATGCCCGACGTCTCGACGATGACGAGGTCGAACCCAGCCGCCTTGCAGAGGTCGATCGACTCCCGCACGTGCTTGCTCAGCGCCAGGTTCGACTGCCGCGTCGCCAGCGAACGCATATAGGCACGCGGGTGCGGCACGGCATTCATCCGGATGCGATCGCCCAGCAGGGCGCCGCCGGTGCGCCGGCGCGACGGGTCCACCGAGATGATCGCCACGGTCTTGTCCGGGAGCGCCGCGAGGTAGCGTCGCACCAGTTCGTCGACCAGCGAGGACTTGCCGGCACCACCTGTCCCGGTGACGCCCAGCACCGGGATCGTCCGCCGGCCAAGAAGCGGCGCAAGCGCCTCGTGCAGATCGGCGGTGCGCTCCGGCTCATTCTCGGCGAGGGAGATCAGGCGCGCGATGGCACGCGAGTCACGATCGCGCAGCTTCGACACCTCCGCTTCCAGCTCCACCGGTGTCCGCGGTCGCGCCGCCTGCGAGAGCAGGTCATCGATCATGCCCTGCAGGCCCATCGCGCGCCCGTCGTCCGGCGTGTAGATGCGCGTGATGCCGTAGCGGTGCAGCTCCTCGACCTCCGCCGGCAGGATCGTGCCGCCGCCGCCGCCGAAGATCAGGATGTCGGCCCCGCGCTCCTTCAGCAGGTCGTGCATGTACTTGAAGAACTCGAGATGCCCTCCCTGATAGGAAGTCACCGCGATGGCGTGGGCGTCCTCCTCGATGGCGCACTCCACGATCTCGGCTGCCGAGCGGTTGTGGCCGAGGTGGATCACCTCGGCCCCTGATGCCTGGATGATCCGTCGCATCACGTTGATGGCGGCGTCATGCCCGTCGAAGAGCGATGCGGCCGTCACGATGCGGATCGGGCGCCGGGTCGTGGGCGTGGCTTCGGTCGGCTGGGGCAGGGTAGTCGTCACGCGGTCCTCGAGTGTCTTCTCATTGCCGGTACCCTCGGGCACCGGGGGGGTCCCCACGAGGCCGTAAATCTATGCCGGAGCACGGCCTGCCGCCCGTGGGCGGGGGTCGAAGATGTAGATTTGTCGACATGGTCACGCCACCAGATCCCGAGGCATTTCCGCCCGTCACTCGCGACGATTGGGTGGCGGCCGTCACCGCCGACCTCGGTCCGGAGGGCCTGTCTCGCAAGCTGTGCTCGCGCTGGGAGGACGGGATCCTGCTGGACGCGCTGCATACGACGGCGGGACCCGGGTCCGGCGTCGGCGAGGCCGTCGGGCGCCTCATAGCCCGGTCGCGGCTCGAATCACCCCATCCCCACCCAGTTAGCGTGCGACAGCGGCTGCACGCCGCCACGCTCTCCCGCTCCGCACTCGAGGAAGTACTCGCCGGCGGTGCCGACTCCGTGGAGCTGGACCTGTCGGGCATGGACCCCGCGGCTGCAGCCACGCAGGTCGAGTCGGTAGCGGCCGAGGTCGCGGGGGCAGGACGGGGATTGGCGCTGCATGCGTTGCCGCCATCGATGGAGGAGCGCATCCTCACGGCGCTGGCCGGTCGCGGAGTGCCCTTCGCCGTGGGCATCGATCTAGACGTACTGGGGCGACATGCCCTGTCGCCGGGCTTGTCCCGGCATGGCCGTCACGTGCGCACATCCGGGGTCGCGTGGTTCGACGCAGGCGCGAGCGTAGGGTGGAGCCTTGCGCTCGCCGTGGCCGACGGCCTCGCTGCGGTGCGTGCGTTGATCTCGCGGGGTGTGGACGCCACGACCGCCGCGCGACAGGTCGAGCTGGAGCTCGCGGTTGGGACCGATCTCTTCGAGGGCATCGCCGCGGTGCGTGCGGCGCGGCTGGTGTGGGCGCGCGGACTCGAGGTCGTCGGCGCCGATGCATCGGCACCGCTGCAGGTCGTCGCGACCGTGGGCGAGCGCAGCATGTCCCGGCGCGACCCATGGACCAACGCACTCCGGGAGACAGCTACCGCATTCGCCGCGACAGTCGGTGGGGCCGATCTGGTGCGCCTGCCTGCGTTCGACGTGCGCAGCGGCGAGTCGGCGCCTGCTCGTCGGCTTGCCCGCAACACGCCCCTCATCCTTCGAGAGGAAGCCGGCCTGGCCCGCGTGGCCGATCCCGCGGGCGGCTCGTGGTATCTGGACGCCGCCACCGGGCTGCTTGCAGCGCGCGTGTGGTCCATGCTGGACGAGATCGATGGCGCGGGCGGCCTCGCCGCCGCGATCGCGAGTGGTTTCGTGGCGCAGCGGATCGAGGCACAGCGTGCGGCGCGCGCCACGGCGGTGCGCACGCGTCAGCGCGCCATCACTGGCGTGAGCGAGTTTCCCGAGCGCTTGGCACGGCTCGCCGCAGCGCCGTCGGCTGGCGGCATGGTGCACGCCGACGCCGAGCCGTTCGAGCGTGTGCAGGATGCCGCCGACGCCTGGTCCGCGACCACGGGCCGGCGCGGCCGCATTCTGCTCGTGCGCCTCGGCTCGGCCGTGGAATCCGCCCCGCGCGTCGCGTTCGCGCGGGGCGTGGTGGAGGTGGGTGCCTTCGAGGCCGTGCTGTCGCCCGAGGTAACGAGCCCGGAGCAGGCCGTGGCCGCGCTTGCGGCGAGCGACGCCGACGCGGCGATCCTCTGCGGTACCGACGCTCGCTACGCCACCGACGCGGCGAGGGTCGCTGCCGCGCTCAAGGGCGCCGGTCTCGAACTCCTCCTGCTTGCGGGCCGGCCAAGCGTGGACGCCGATGCGTTGCGCGCCTCGGGCGTGGACGAGTTCGTCTTCGCCGGCGCGGACATCGTGAGCGTGCTCGAGCGCGTGCTCAGGGTCGCGGGAGCCCTCCCGTGACGGGCTCGCTAGGCATTGCCGGCACGCCGTGGCGTCTGCCCGCGGTGGGCGACGCGCCTGCGCCTGGCGAGGCGTGGACCTCGCCGGAGGGCATCACCATGACGTCGGCGTACGGTCCCGACGCGCTCGAGGGAATCGCTCACCTCGGTTCGATGCCGGGCTTCGCGCCCTTCGTGCGCGGGCCCTATCCCACGATGTACGCCACCCAGCCCTGGACCATCCGTCAGTATGCCGGCTTCTCCACCGCCGAGGACTCCAACGCGTTCTATCGCCGGAACCTGGCGGGCGGCCAGAAGGGGCTGAGCGTTGCCTTCGATCTGGCCACGCATCGCGGCTACGACTCGGATCACCCTCGCGTCGTGGGCGACGTCGGCATGGCCGGCGTGGCCATCGACAGCATCCTGGACATGCGCATCCTCTTCGACCGCATTCCGCTCGACCGGATGAGCGTGTCGATGACCATGAACGGCGCGGTGCTCCCCATCCTGGCGCTGTTCGTCGTGGCGGCGGAGGAACAGGGCGTGCGGCCGGACCAGCTCTCCGGGACGATCCAGAACGACGTCCTCAAGGAGTTCATGGTCCGGAACACGTACATCTATCCTCCGGGTCCCAGCCTTCGCATCGTGGCGGACATCTTCCGCTACACCAGCGCGCACATGCCGCGCTTCAACAGCATCAGCATCAGTGGCTATCACATGCAGGAGGCGGGCGCCACCGCCGACCTCGAGCTCGGCTACACGCTGGCCGATGGCCTCGAGTACGTGCGCACGGGTCTGGAGGCCGGGCTCTCCGTGGACGCGTTCGCGCCGCGCCTCTCGTTCTTCTTCGCCATCGGGATGCCCTTCTTCACCGAGGTGGCAAAGCTGCGTGCGGCGCGTCTCCTGTGGGCTCGACTGATGCGTCGCTTCGATCCGAAGAACCCGAAGAGCCTGGCCCTGCGCACGCACTGCCAGACCAGCGGCTGGAGCCTCTCCGCCCAGGACGTCAACAACAACGTCGTGCGCACCTGCCTGGAGGCGATGGCAGCCACGCAGGGCCATACGCAGAGCCTCCACACCAATGCGCTCGACGAGGCGCTCGCGCTTCCGACCGACATGTCCGCGCGCATCGCGCGCAACACGCAGCTGGTGCTCCAACGCGAGAGCGGTACCACCAGCGCCATCGATCCATGGGGTGGGAGCTGGTTCGTGGAGCGCCTCACGCATGAGCTGGCGGCGAGGGCATCGGCCCACATCGAGGAAGTGGAAAGCATGGGCGGGATGGCGCGTGCCATCGAGGCGGGCGTACCGAAGATGCGCATCGAAGAGGCGGCTGCCCGCACCCAGGCGCGCATCGACTCGGGGCGCCAGGTGCTCGTCGGTGTCAATCGCTGGAAGCCCGTGCATGATGAAGCGCCCGAGGTGCTGCGCATCGACAACGCGGCGGTTCGGGCGTCGCAGATTGCCCGCCTGGCGGCGCTTCGGGCATCGCGCGATGCCGATGGTGTCCGACGCGTGCTCGAGGCGCTCACGCGGGCCGCTGCTTCCGGCGAGGGCAACCTGCTCGCGCTGGCGATCGATGCCGCGCGGGCCCGCGCCACGGTCGGCGAGATCAGCCTCGCGCTCGAGCAGGTCTTCGGCCGGCATCGCGCGCCGATCCGGGCTATCCATGGGGTCTATGGAGGCGAGATGAAGGGTTCGGCGGATGGGATCACGACGGTGCGTGACGCCGTCGCGCGCTTCGAGAAGCTCGAAGGGCGCCGGCCACGGCTGCTGGTGGCGAAGGTGGGGCAGGACGGACACGACCGGGGACAGAAGGTGATTGCGACCGCGTTCGCCGACCTGGGCTTCGACGTGGACATCGGCCCGCTGTTCGCCACACCGGACGAGGCAGCGCGCCAGGCCGTCGAGAACGACGTGCACATCGTGGGCGTGAGTTCGCTCGCGGCGGGTCATCTGACGCTCGTTCCCGCGCTGCGCGAGGCGCTCACGGCCTTCGGACGCCCCGAGATCATGATCGTCGCCGGCGGGGTCATTCCGACGCAGGACCACCAGGCGCTTCAGGACGCCGGTGCGAGTCTCATCTTCGGGCCCGGCACCGTCATTCCCGAGGCCGCACGCACGGTGCTGCAGGAGCTCTGCGCCCGGCTCGGATTCGGTCGGGATGCACTCTTTCCCTCAGCGCACACGTGACGACCGGCGCCCGTCGGGAGCTGATGCTCGATGAACTGGTCGCCGGCATCCGGGGACGCGAGCCTGCCGTGCTCGGGCGCGCGATCTCGCTGCTGGAGTCCACCGTTCCCGCCGACCGCGTCCGCGCGGGGCAGCTGCTCGAACGCCTGCTGCCGCATACCGGCGGCGCGGTTCGCGTCGGTGTCAGCGGGGTGCCCGGTGTCGGCAAGAGCACCTTCATCGAGACGCTAGGTACGAGGTTGACCGCAGCCGGGCATCGGATCGCCGTGCTCGCCATCGATCCGTCCAGTCGCATCTCCGGCGGCAGCATCCTCGGCGACAAGACGCGCATGACACGACTCGCGGCAGACCCTGACGCCTTCATCCGGCCGTCGCCGACGGCGGGCACGCTGGGCGGTGTCGCGCCGCGCACGCCCGAGGCGATCCTGCTGTGCGAAGCCGCCGGCTTCGACGTGGTGCTGGTCGAGACCGTCGGCGTGGGCCAGTCGGAATCCGCCGCCGCCGACATGACGGACGTGTTTCTCGTGTTGATGCTTCCGGGCGGCGGTGACGAGCTGCAGGGCATCAAGCGCGGCCTGCTCGAACGTGCCGACGTCGTGGCCGTGAACCAGGCGGATGGACCCCAGTTCGAGCACGCCATGCGCACGGCCCGCGACTACGCCCTTGGATTGTCCCTGATGCGAGGTGCGGAGGCGGGAGGCGCACCGCCCGTGCTCACGTGCAGCGGGCAGGAAGGACGCGGCGTCGACGAGGTCTGGAGCAGCCTGCTGGACCGCCGCTCGCGGGCCGCGGCCGACGGCGCCCTGGCCGAACGGCGCCGGGCGCAGCGGCTGGTGTGGATGTGGAGCCAGGTGGAGCAGCGCGTGCGTGCCGCGCTCGAAGCCGATGCTTCCCGCGAGGCGCAGGTGCGAGAGGTCAGCGAGGCCGTTTCAGCCGGCCGGCTGCCGCCGAGCGTCGGCGCCGACAGGCTGCTGGTGTCGCTCGGACTTGGCGGCTCAGCGGCCTGACACCGCGCACAAGGTCCCTACGAACGAAGCGGCGCTAGAACTCGCGCCGCTTCATCTCGCTGAAGAACTCCTCCGTGTCCGCCTGGTTCTGACCCCCGGCTTCCGGCCGACGGGTCGCTTCCAGGGTCGGATCGTAGGTCGGCCGGTCCTTGGCCTTGGGCTTGGCGGCCTTCTCCATCGTCTTCTTCATCAGCTTCTCGAACTGCTTGTCCTTCATCGGGCGCTCCGGCACGCGTTGCGGGGAATTGTACTCGGGTACCGCGCATCGCGGCACCGTGCCGCGCTCCGGTGGTGACGGCCGGGCTGGGTCCGCGGCGCACACTGGGGCATGTCTGCCCCGCTGGAGCGCGCCCGAGCCATGCTCGCCTCCCATTTCGGCTACCCCGACTTCCGTCCCGGCCAGTCCGACGTGGTCGCCGGCATTCTCGCCGGACGGGACATGCTCGCCGTTCTCCCCACCGGCGGCGGAAAGTCGGTGTGTTTCCAGGTCCCGGCCCTCGCGCTTGGCGGGCTCACGGTGGTGGTGTCCCCGCTCATCAGCCTGATGCAGGATCAGGTCGAGGCCTGCCGCCGGCGGGGAATCGCGGCCGCGGCCTTGACCAGCGCCGCATCGCCCGAGGAGCGCGCCACCACGTTGCGGCAACTCGCCCAGCGCGAACTCCGGCTGCTCTACCTGTCGCCCGAGCGCCTGGTGGGGCGCGCCCGCGAGCTGGCCGCGCTCGCCGGCCGCCCCACGCTGCTCGCCATCGACGAAGCGCATTGCATCTCGGAGTGGGGTGCCGATTTCCGCCCGGCGTTCCGCCGCCTGGGCAGCGCGCGCCGGGAGCTCGGCGATCCGCCGTGCACGGCACTCACTGGAAGCGCCACGCCCGAGGTGCGAGCCGACATCACCCGCGTGCTGTCACTCGGTGCGCACGATCGACGCGGACCGGCCGTGGTACTGCGCTCGTTTGACCGGCAGAACCTCCACTTTGTCGTGCAACAGGTCCGCATCGAGCACGAGCGATATGAACGACTCGTGG
>JBJMOZ010000339.1:0-5889 GCA_045803465.1 Gemmatimonadales bacterium
TCCATGGGCACGCCGAGAATCGAGGCCGAGCGCGTCACGATGCGCTCGAGGTCGGGGGGATCGTAGAAGTTGAGCCGCTCCACGATGCCGAAGCGCGCCCGCATCGGCGGGGTCAGCATGCCGAAGCGGGTCGTGGCCCCGATGAGCGTGAAGCGCTCCAGCGCCATCGGGATGGTCTGCGCGTGGGGGCCCTCGCTGATGCGCACATCCACCCGGAAGTCCTCCATCGCCGGATACAGGAATTCCTCGAGCGCGGGCTTGAGCCGGTGGACCTCGTCGATGAACAGCATGTCGCCGCGGCCGAGCCCGGTGAGCAGGCCGACGAGATCGCCGGGCTTCTCGAGCACGGGTCCGGAGGTGACGCGGATCTGCACGCCCATCTCGCGCGCCATGAGCAAGGCGAGCGTGGTCTTGCCGAGGCCTGGCGGGCCGAAGAAGAGGGTGTGGTCGAGCGTGTCGCTGCGCTGCTTCGCCGCATCGATGGCGATCTGGAGCGACGCCTTGACCTGCTCCTGGCCGACGAACTCGTCGAGGCGTGACGGCCGGAGGGCAGCATCCGCGACGGGCTCGTCGGGAAGTGCGTCGGGGGTGGTGACGTGCAGGCGATCGGTCATGCGTGAAAGGTGGCCCTGCCGCGGCGACGGTGGTAGGTGGATGAAGTGCGCGACACGATCAGCGGTCGCGAGTGGCGATGACGTACTCGCCCGACGGCCGGAGCGAGAAGCCGGCCTCGCTGAGGCGGCGACGGACACCCGCACTGGAGCCCGGCCGCAGCTCTTCGTGCAGCTCGACGAGCAGCGCATCGACCTTGCCCAGCCACGCGCCATCGTCGGTGTCGAAGACCTCGTGCTCCGCGCCCTCGATATCGACCTTCATGAGGTCGATCCTGTCCCGCCCAAGCTCCTCGAGCAACTCGGCGACGCCGATGCCGGGAATCGGGCCGGCCGGATCCTCCACGACCCGAAACGCCCAGCTCGCCGCGGCCTCGTCCTCGACCTTCAGCCGGGCGGCCCGCCGCCAGAGACCCTTCGGCACCACCTGGATGCGCGGCCACGCGCTCGTGTTGCGGCGGAGCAGCTCGAGGTTCGCGGGGTCGATCTCGAGACACACGATGGTCGCATCCGGCCAGCGACTGGCGAGCGTGATTGCCGACAGGCCGATGTTGGCGCCGGCATCGATGATGAGCTGCGGCGCGCGGAGGGCGGGCACGTCGAGTTCCTCGAGCAACAGGATCTGCACGGCCACGAGGACGTCCGACGTGCGTGCGCGCAACACGAACGACGTCGCGACGCCCGGTACGCGGATCTCGACCCTGCGGCCCTTCGCGCCGAACACCGCCGGCAGCAGTGCAAGCGCACGGCGGATGCTGCGGGGGCGCAGGAGCCGCGTCACGAGCGGCACGTGCCGCAGCCAGCGCTTCGCGTCCTTCATCGGCACGTCGATCGGGGCGAGGGCACGCCCTCAGGCCCGCGGCGCGAGTCGGAGCGAATCGCTGTCCTCGACCGGATCCCGTAGCGTCTCCACCGTGAAGCCGTCGGCTCGGCGGATGACGTACAGCGGGCGCTGCTTCACCTCGTCGTAGATGCGGCTCAGGTATTCGCCGATGATGCCGAGCGTGAGGAGCTGCACGCCGCCCAGGAAGAGCACCAGCACGATCGTGGAGGCCCAGCCGCGCACCATCACCTGGACGCCGATGAGGCGCATGGCGATGAAGGCGAGCGCCAGCAGGAAGCTCAACCCGGAGACGATGAAACCCAGATAGGTGCCCAGCCGGAGCGGCACCTTCGAAAAGCTCAGGATGGCGCTCAACCCGAGCGACAGCGACTTGCGGAACGTGTACTTCGGCTCGCCGGCCGCGCGCGGCGGCCGCGCGAACAGCACCGCGGTCTGCCGGAACCCGAGCCACGCACGCAGCCCGCGCATGTAGCGGTGGCGCTCCGGCATGGCGTTCAGGTGATCGACGATGACGCGATCCATGAGGCAGAAATCGCCCGTGTCCTCCGGGATCCGCACGTCGCTCAGGCGCGTCAGGACGCGATAGAACGAGTAGGCGAGCCCACGCTTGAACGCGCTCTCGTGCTGCCGCGACTCGCGCTTGGCGTAGACGACGTGGTAGCCCTCGCGCCACTTCGCCAGCATCTGCTCCAGGAGTTCGGGGGGATCCTGGAGGTCGGCGTCCATCACGATCACCACCTGGCCGCGCGCGTGCTGCACGCCGGCGGTGATCGCCGCCTGGTGGCCGAAGTTGCGCGAGAAGTGGATGGCGCGGAACCGCGGGTCGCGCACCGCAAGCTCGCCGATGAGCCGCTCGGTGCCGTCACGGCTGCCGTCGTTGACGAGCAGCACCTCGACCGACCCGCCAAGGCGCGCGAGCGTCGCGGTCAGTCGCGACTCGAGGGCCGGCAGGACCGCCTCCTCGTTGTAGACCGGGATGACGAGCGAGATATCCACGGACGCGACCCGCGTGCTCACTTGAGCCGAGCCTCCCAGCGCACCGGTCGCTCGTCGGGCGTCAGCACATGCTTCGCACGGCACGTGACGCAGCGGTCGTCGGTGCTGCTCGTGTCGGACGACACCAGCTTGCGGTTGGTCGATCCGCAGCGGGTGCAGAGCCACTCGGCGGTGACGGCGGGGACGGTCATCGAGGTCCGGTCGGTTGGAGTGCGGGTGCGGCGGTACGACGCATCACGGTATACTCGCCGGTCGTCGTCGTCATGAAGTCATGCACGCGTGCAACGGACTCGATCATCGCGGTGCAGCCGGGTCGCAAGGACTCGTGCACTTCCACCAGGATGGTGTCGACACGGTCGATCCATTTCAGGGCGCTCGAAAACACCTCCACCTCCGCACCCTCGACATCCAGCTTGAGCACGTCGATCCGTGCCAGGCCCCGCTCGCGCATCAGGTCATCGACGCCGCGGGCCCCGATGGGACCGTCCGGCCGTTCGGTCACCCTGAAGGCGAACGCCTCGCCCTCCGGGTTCTCGATGGCAAGGCGCGTGGTGTGGCTCCAGATGCCGCCGGGCACGACATCGATGTTCGGATAACCGGCCACGTTGCGCGCGAGCAGGGCGAGGTTGCCGGTATCGACCTCGACGCAGACGACGCGCGCGGCGGGGAAGCGTCGCGCCAGGAACAGCGCAGCATAGCCCACGTTCGCACCGGCGTCCACGAGCACGTCGGCGGCCATCGGAAGGCCGGCGTCGAGCTCCGCATGGAGGAAGTGCTGGCGGAAGACGAACGCGTCGCTGCTGCGTGCCCGGCCGTGTACCGCCTGCCTGAGGCCCGGCACGCGCAGGTGCACGATGGTCCCACGCCGCGCGGCATACTCGAGTCGGCGCATCTGGAGCCCGAGCCGCGTCCCGGCCAGCATGCCATAACGTCGTTGCCACGGTGCGAGATAGCGCCAGAGGTCGCGGACTCGCGCGAGCATCTCAGGGAACTCGCGCCAGCCGCTGCAACGCCCCACGTACGAGGCTCGCCGTCTCCGCGGTGCCGGCAGCCAGCAGCGAGCGCACGGCTTCGTCGGCCTGCGACGCGGGATACCCGAGCGACACGAGTGCCTGAACGGCATCCTCGCCGGGCCCGCTCGTGGCGGGCGCCGCGAGCGTCACGACGATCTCGTCGAACTTGTCGCGGAGCTCGAGCACCAGCCGCTCGGCCTTCTTCCGTCCGATGCCGGGCACCGTGCTCAGCGTGCCCAGGTTGTTCTGCCGAATGGCCTGCACGGAACGCTCCGCGCCGAGCGAGGAGATGAGCGCCAGCGCCAGCCTGGGCCCGAAGCCGCTCGCGCTCAGCAGTCGCTGGAACACCAGCCGGTCGGCCGGCCGGTCGAAGCCGTAGAGGAACCAGCCATCCTCGCGCACCACAAGCTCGGTGAACAGCGTCACGCGCGCGCCCACCTGCGGCAGGCGCTCGAGCGCACCGAGCGGCACCGTGACGAGATAGCCCACGCCGCCATCGGTCTGCACCACCAGCGTCTCGCCATCGCGCGCGGCGAGCGTTCCGACGATCTGCGCGATCATGCGGGACGGCCCATCGCGGCAACGCGGCCACCGGGCCGGCCGGCCGTGCGCAGCAAGTGCGTGAGCGCCACCGCCACGCCATCGGCGGCGTCGGCCGGCGACGGCGGGGTCTTGAGACGGAGGATCTGTGCGACCATGAATGCGACCTGCGGCTTGAGGGCGGCGCCCGTGCCCACCACGGCTTTCTTCACGAGCCGCGGCTCGTACTCGGCGATCTCGACGGCGGCCTGCTCGGCCGCGAGCAGGATGACGCCGCGCGCCTGGCTGAGCGCGATCGTGGTGCGGACGTTCTTCGCGTAGAAGGCATCCTCCACCGCCACGCAGTCGGGGCGATGGCGCTCGATGAGCTCGCGGATGCCGTCATGGATGATCCTGAGGCGGGCGGGAAACGGGTCGGACGCCTTCGTCCTGATGATGCCGCACTCGACCAGCCGCGCGGGGCCGCGGAACTCCGCTTCCACGACGCCGTACCCGAGCGTCGCCGTCCCAGGGTCGACGCCGAGGACACGCATCGGGGCGGCCTCAGGCCTCGGCTTCGGCGAGCTGCGAGGCGTCGATGTCGAAGTTGGAGAACACCTTCGACACGTCGTCGAGCTCCTCGAGGACCTCCATCAGCTTGATCAGTTTCGGCACGTCCTCGCCCTCGACCTTCACCGTGTTCTTCGCCACCATCGCCATCTCGGCCGAGTCCACCTTTACACCACGCAGCTGAAGGCCGTCCTGGATGGCGTGGAAGTTCGTGACGCCGGTGGAGACGACGTACTGGTCGCCGTCGCGCACGAAGTCCTCGGCGCCGGCGTCGAGGGCGGCATCGAGCGCGCGCTCCTCGTCGACCTTCATGGCATCGATGTAGAGCTGACCCTTGCGGTCGAACATCCAGCCCACCGAGCCCGTCGCGCCCATGTTGCCGTGGTTGCGGCTGAAGGCGTGACGGATGTCGGCTACGGTGCGGTTCGGGTTGTCGGTGGTGGCTTCGATGAAGATGGCCGTGCCGCCGGGTCCGTAGCCTTCGTAGGTGAGCTCCTGATAGTCCGCACCCTCGAGCTCACCGGTGCCCTTCTTGATCGCGCGCTCGATGTTCACGTTCGGCATGTTGGCGGCCTTGGCCTCGTCGATCGCGAGGCGGAGGCGCGGGTTGCCGCCCGGATCGCCGCCACCGGCCTTGGCCGCGACGGTGATCTCCCGGATCAGCTTGGTCCACGCCGACGCGCGCCGTGAATCGGTCACGGCCTTCTTGCGCTTGATCTGCTTCCACTTGCTGTGGCCGGCCATGCCCGCCAACTCCTGTCAGACGTCGATGCCACGAAACGTTGGAAATATAGGCATCGCAGCGGGTTGCAGCAACGCAACAGGTTGACCGGACCGGTGCATTCCCACTACTCTCCCCGCCTATGAATTCCCGATACCTGATGGTGCTCGCGCTCGTGGCCACGGCCGCGGGCTGCGACCGCGCCAAGCCCGTGAAGACGCCCGAGTTGGCGGAAGTGCTGCCCGACCTCTACCTGCCGAGCCGATTCTCGTTCGTGTCGCGCTCGGGGAGCGAGGATGCGCTTCAGATAACGGTGCGGACGCCCCAGACCGTGAAGCAGGTGGCGGACTACTACCGCAACCTACTCACGCGCGACCCGTGGAAGATCCAGAGCGATACCCGGAATGCGGAGGGAGCGCTGACCCTGTACGCGACGCGTAAGGGACCACCCATCTGGGTTCGGATCTCGCCCGACACCGCCTACAACGCCACGCTCGTCCAGGTGAGCGGGGCCGTGGTCAAGGACATCAAGGTCGACGCGGTCGCGGGCCAGCAGATCCCGTCCACGGCGAACAAGAACCTGCAATAGCGCCGCCCGCGGTTCATGGCTCCGGG
>JBJMOZ010000340.1:0-5065 GCA_045803465.1 Gemmatimonadales bacterium
CAGTGCGACCGCCCTTGGCCGCGCGCTCAAGTACAACCAGGTCTGGCTCACCCGCATCGGCGGCGTGCTCATCACCGTCTTCGGCCTCTACTGCCTCGGCCTGTTCAAGTTCGGCGCCCTGCAGATGGAACGACGGGTGCAGCTGGAGAACAAGCCCGTCGGCTTCCTGGGCTCGGTACTGGTGGGCATGGCGTTCGGCGCGGGCTGGACACCGTGCATCGGCCCCATCCTCGGCGCCATCCTGAGTCTCGCCACCGTCGAGGCCGACGTCGGCAAGGGCATGCTCCTCCTCGGCGCATACTCCGCCGGCCTCGCCGTGCCGTTCCTGCTGGCCGCCGTCGCGGTGGAGCGGTTCTTCGACTGGTTCCAGAGCTTCCGTCGCTACCTGCCGTGGGTCATGCGCATCAGCGGCGTGCTGCTCGTGGTCGTGGGCGTCCTGATGATGACGGGCGAGTTCACCCGGCTCGCGAGCTGGCTGCAGGCACTCACGCCTGCATTCCTCAAGAACCGCATCTAGACGCCGGATGATGGACCTGCAGCCCCACCTGCGGGGCGAGCTCGTGGAACTGCGACCACTCCGGCCCGAGGACTTCGACGGCCTCTTCGCCGCCGCCTCCGATCCGGAGATCTGGGCACAGCATCCCGAGTCCGACCGATGGACGGAGCCGGTGTTCCGCCGGTACTTCGCCGGCGCGCTCGCGTCGGGGGGCGCGTTCCTGGTGCTCGATGCCGTCGATGGTCGCGTGATCGGCTCCACGCGCTTCCACGGTTACGATCCGGAGAAGCGCGAAGTCGAGATCGGCTGGACGTTCCTGGTGCGATCGTGCTGGGGCGGGCCGCACAACGGCGAGATGAAGCGACTGCTGCTCGACCACGCGTTCCGATTCGTGGACCGGGTCATCTTCCTGATCGGGCCGGACAACTGGCGTTCGCGGCGTGCGGTGGAGAAGATCGGCGCGGCGCTCGACGGCACGCGCCGCAACCCCGACGGCAGCGAGAGCGTGGTCTACGCGATCACGCGGGTCAGACCGTCTCCAGCTCCGCCTCCAGCCGCTGGCGCCGGACCAGCTCCGCATAGCGCCCCTCGCGTGCGATGAGCTGCCCGTGGGTGCCGCGCTCGACCACCTTTCCCTCGTCCAGCACCACGATCTCATCCGCATCCCGCACGGCCGCGAGCCGATGCGAGATCACGATGGTGGTGCGCCCGGAGAGCGCGCCGCGGAGCGCGGTGAGGATCTTCGCCTCGGTCTGCGCGTCCACGGCGCTCAGCGCGTCGTCGAGCACGAACACCGGCGGGTCCTGGGCCAGCGCCCGCGCGATCGCGGCCCGCTGCTTCTGCCCGCCGGAGAGGTTCACGCCGCGTTCGCCGAGCATCGTATCGTATCCGTTCGGCAGGTCGGCGAGGGCGGCGTCGAGCTGGGAGACGGCGGCGACGCGTTGGAGCCGGCCATCGTCGGGCGCGCCGAGGAGCACGTTGCGGCGCAATGTGTCGGAGAAGAGAAACGTCTCCTGCGGCACCATGCCGACCGCGCGTCGAAGCGTGCCGAGCTCGAGGGCACGGATGTCGGTGCCATCGATCAGGATCCGGCCGCGGTCGGGATCGAAGGCACGGCCGAGCAGCTCCGCCACCGTGGACTTGCCCGCGCCCGTGGCGCCGACGATCGCGAGCGAGCGCCCCGCGGGCACGTGGAAGGTCACCGCCTGAAGCGCCCAGCCCCGATCGCGCACCGACGGGTAACGGAACCAGACATCCTCGAACGTGACGCTGCGCGCGCCACGCGCGTCCGGCAACGGCACGGGCAAGTCGGGCGACGTGATGCTCGGCGCCTGGCGCAGCAGCTCGTTGATGCGCTGCACGGCGGCGGCTCCCCGTTGCAGCAGGCTGATGGCCCAGCCGAGCGCGATCATGGGCCACACCAGCATGGCGAGATACACGCTGAACGCGACAAAGGCGCCGGCCGTGATCGTGCCCGCCACCACGAGGTGGCCGCCGGTATACAACACGATCACCCCGCCGAGGCCGCCGAGGAGCGGCATGAGGGCGTGGAACGCGCCTTGCACCTTCGCCATGGCGAGGTTGCGGCGCAGGTACTCGTCGTTCAGCTCGCCGAAGTGCCGCTCCTCGGCGCGCTCCTGACGGTAGGCCCGCACCACCCGCACGCCCGACAGATGCTCCTGCACGTAGGTGCTCATGGTGCCGAAGTGCTCCTGGATGGCGCGGGAGCGCTCGTGTACCACGCCGCCGAGGATGACCATGACGGCCGTGATGCCGACGAGCGGCAGGAGGGCGAGCAGGGCGAGGGGCAGGCTGATGTGCACCATCTGCGGCACGATGAGCGCGGCGCGGACCACCGTGTCCACCAGGTACATGAGCGCGGGGCCAGCCACCATGCGCACGGCCGTGAGGTCGTTGGTGGCGCGGGCCATCACGTCGCCGGTGGGATGGCGGTCGAAGAATCCTGCGGATTGACGCAGGAGGTGCGCGAAGAGATCATCCCGCATCTCCGTCTCGATGTGCCGGCTGCCGCTGTTGAGCGTCTGGCGCATGCCGAACCGCCCGACGCCGCCGACGATCGTGACGGCCACGAGGAGCACGGCGCTCCAGACGATGGTGCCGACCAGCGCACCTTGGCCGATCTGGTCGATGCCACGCTCGAGGAACCGCGGCGCCGCGGTGGTGAACGCGTTCGAGACCAGCACGAGCACCAGACCGAGCAGGTAGGTGCCTTGATAGCGCCGGAGATAGGGCAGGAGGGTACGGAGTTCACGCATTGGGGTATCAATCTCTAGTCGGCCCCGAATCCGGGGCAAGTCCGCATGACCAAGGAGCTTTGCATGAGATCGACCAGCCGCTTCTGGGCGTTCCTTGCCGTGGCCGCTATCGGCTGCGGTGGTGGTGACTCCCGCCGGATCGCCGTGACCGATACGGCCAATCGCGACCTGCAGCTGGCCCCCGTGGATACCACGGCCACGCTGGGCGACGTATCGCGTCCCGATACGGCCGGCGTGACCGCCCCGGCACCCGAGAAGCCGGCCCCGGCGCCGGCACGCCCGAAGACGACCACGAAGACCTCGAAGCCCGCCACCACGGCCGCGGCGACCACCAAGCCGGCGCCCGCGCCGGTCCGCTCGCTCGATGCCGGCACCAAGATCAGCGCCACCACGCGCGACACCATCACGTCGGCCACCAACAAGGTCGGCGATATGGTGAAGCTGAAGGTCGCGTCGGACGTCGTCGACGAGCAGGGTCGCACCGTCATTCCCGCCGGCTCGACGGTGACCGCGCGCGTTGCGGCCATCAAGTGGTCGGAGAACAAGAGCGACAAGGGCACGCTCCGGCTCGAGCCCACGTCGATCGAGATCGGTGGCGTTCCGTACGATGTGGCGGGCACGATCGCGAACCCGGCGTTCACCTACACGAAGCGCGGCAGCGCCCTCGGTGACGCCGCGAAGCCGGCAGCCGGTGCTGCCGCCGGCGCCGTGGTCGGCGGACTGCTCGGGAAGGGAACGGGTGCGGTGATCGGCGGCGTGATCGGTGGCGCCGTCGGTACGCAGCGGATGGTGGAGACGAAGGATCGCGACATCGTCGTGGCGCCGGGCAGCACCGCCACGATCGAGCTGACCAGCGCGTTCAAGCGCTAGGCGAGTCGGACGAGTGGGCGTTCGCGCCCACTCGTCCGTCCGTCAGTATCCCGCCGGACCGCCCCCCGACCTCGGATCGCTCACCGCGATCCATCCGCTCGCCGTCCGCATGATCGCCTCGATGTCCCCACCGGGAGTCTGCTCGCGGATCTCGTGTCCCATCGCGCGCAGGCTGTCGATGGCCGCGGGCGCGAACCCGCCGCGATCGATGTTGAGTCGGTCGGGTGTCGCCTGATGATGCACGCGCGGCGCGCCGACGGCGTTGACCAGGTCCATATGGTGGTCGATGACGTTGACCACCACCTGCAGCACCTGGGTGATGATCGTGGGACCGCCGCGCGAGCCGAGCACGAGCAGCACCTGGCCCGCCGTGTCGACCACGATGGTCGGCGTCATGTTGGAAAGCGGACGCTTGCCGGGCTCCACTTCGTTTGGCGTGGCCTGCACCAGGCCCCAGCTGTTCGGACGGTCGGGTGCGGTGCTGAAGTCGTCCATCTCGTCGTTGAGCAGGAAGCCCGCCCCGGAGACCGTCACGCCGCAGCCGTAGAGGTCGTTGATCGTCGTGGTGGTGGCGACGGCCATGCCCTCCGCATCCACGACCGAGTAGTGCGTGGTGGATCCGGTGCCGGGCGAGACGATGGTGGGCGTGGGTGTCGCGTGCGCCGGATCGATCGTGCGGCGCAGCGAATCGCCCACGTGCGTCGTGAGCATCCAGGCGAGCGGCACCGTGTGGAACGCCGGGTCGGCCACATGGCGGTTCCGCATCACGAAGGAACGGCGCATCGACTCGGCGTAGAGATGAAGCATCGCCGCCGACCCGAACGGCGGCAGCGTGCCATCCGCTTGCAGCATGTTGAGCAGCAACGCCATGGAGACCCCGCCCGAGGAGACGGGCGGCGCGCCCAGCACGGTGTAGCCGCGGTAGCGCGCCGCCACCGGGTCGCGCCAGATGGGCCGGTAGTCCGCCAGATCGGCGAGTGTGATGAGGCCGCCGCCGCGCTGCATTTCGGCTACGATCGAATCGGCCACCCAGCCGCGGTAGAAGCCCTCCGTGCCGCGATCGCGGATCGCGGTGAGCGTGCGGGCCAGGTCCCGCTGCACCAGGCGCTCGCCGACCGCCGGCACGCGTCCCCCCGGCAGGAAGATCTGTGCCGAGGCCGGAAACTGGACGAGCTTTGCGCTGTCGCCACGGATGCGCGCGCTGCGGATCGAATCGAGGTTGAAGCCGTCGTGCGCCAGGCGGATCGCGGGCTCGACGAGCGCTGCGAGCGGCAGCTTCCCGAAGCGCCGGTGCGCCTCCAGCATTCCCGCCACCGAACCCGGCACGCCGGCGGCGAGATGCCCGATCCGGCTCTGGTCCGTGGGCTCGCCATTGGGGCCGATGAACATGTCGCGGCGCGCCCCACCGGGGGCGCGCTCGCGG
>JBJMOZ010000350.1:0-3965 GCA_045803465.1 Gemmatimonadales bacterium
CTCCCCGCAAATGCCGACCTTGAGCTGCGGGCGCACGCTTCGACCAGCGGCAACTGCCAGCGTAATAAGCTTCCCAACCCCCGATTGGTCAAGGACTTGGAAGGGGTCGTCCGGGAAGATCCCCCGATCGATGTAGCCGGGGAGAAACCGGCCGGCGTCGTCACGGCTCAACCCGTACGTGGTCTGGGTGAGGTCGTTGGTGCCGAAGGAGAAGAACTCGGCGCGCCGGGCGATCTCGTCCGCGGTCAAAGCGGCCCTGGGGAGCTCGATCATCGTCCCGATGGTGTAGTCGAGCGATTCGCCCATGGCGCCCAGCACCCTGTCCGCCACTCCGGACAGGACGGCGCGCTGGTTGTCGAACTCCCGGTAGTCGGCCACGAGTGGAATCATGATCTCAGGACGGACGTCGACCCCGCGGCGTTTCGCTCGGAGCGCCGCCTCGAAGATCGCCCGCCCCTGCATCTCCGTGATCTCGGGGTAGGTGATGCCGAGCCGGCACCCGCGATGCCCCAGCATCGGGTTCGTCTCGCGGAGCGATTCCACCACGTGCGCGAGCTCGGCGCGGCTGACGCCGAGGGTTCGGGCGAGCAGCTTGGACTCCTCGCCGCCGTGCGGCAGGAACTCGTGCAGGGGCGGATCGAGCAGGCGGATGGTGACCGGCAGTCCGGCCATCGCCTCGAAGATCCCCTCGAAGTCGGCGCGCTGGATCGGGAGCAGCTTGGCGAGCGCGCGCCGGCGTCCGCCCTCGTCGCGTGCCACGATCATCTCGCGCATGGCGGTGATCCGGTCGCCCTCGAAGAACATGTGCTCGGTGCGGCAGAGGCCGATCCCCTCGGCGCCGAACGCCCGGGCGATGCGCGCGTCGTGCGGGGTGTCGGCGTTGGCGCGGACGCGCAGGGTGCGCACGTCGTCGGCCCAGCCCATGAGCTGGTCGAACGACTGAAACGCGGGCGCCGCGTTGCGAGGCATCGTGCCGCGGACGACCTGCACGACCTCGCTGGGCGTCGTGGGCAGGTCGCCGCTGAACACCTTGCCCGTCCCGCCGTCGAGCGTGAGCCAATCGCCCTCGGCGATCGTGACGCCGTTCATCGAGCAGGCGCGCCGCTCGTGGTCGACGATCATCTCCTTGCAGCCGACCACCGCGCACTTGCCCATGCCGCGCGCCACGACCGCGGCATGGCTTGTCATCCCGCCGCGCGAGGTGAGCACCGCGCGAGCGGCCACGAGGCCGTGGAAGTCCTCGGGGGTGGTCTCCTCGCGGATGAGGATGACCGCCTGACCCTGTCCGGCGCGCCGCACCGCTTCGTCGGCGTCGAAGACGGCGACGCCGTTCGCCGCGCCGGGGCTCGCCGGCAGTCCCGTCGCGATCGGCGTTGCGCGCACGCTGGGGTCGATGACCGGATGCAGGAGCTGGTCGAGCTGGTCGGGCGGCACGCGCAGCACGGCCTCGCGGCTCTGGATCATCCCCTCGGCGACCATCTCGGTCGCGATGCGCACCGCCGCGGCGGCCGTGCGCTTGCCGGTGCGCGTCTGGAGCAGGTAGAGCTTTCCGCGCTCGACGGTGAACTCGATGTCCTGCATGTCGCAGTAGTGCTGCTCGAGCCGCGCCTGCGTCGACAGCAGCTGCTCGTACGCGGCCGGCAGGCGCGTGGCCATCTCGTCGATGCTGAGCGGTGTACGGATGCCGGCGACGACGTCCTCGCCCTGCGCGTTGACGAGAAACTCGCCGTAGAACTTCCGCTCGCCGGTGCTGGGGTTGCGCGTGAAGGCGACGCCGGTGCCGGAGTCGTCACCGAGGTTGCCGAACACCATGCTCACGACGTTGACGCCGGTACCGAGGGTGTCGCTGATGCCGGCGTGCTTCCGGTAGTCCTGGGCCTTCTTGAGCGTCCAGGAGCGCCATACGGCCTCGATCGCGCCCCAGAGCTGCTCCACCGGATCCATCGGAAACGGGTGTCCGGTGGTCGCGCGCACCAGCCCCTTGTATTCCTCGACGAGGTTGCGCAGCTGCTCCTCGGAGAGCTCGGAGTCGGTCTCGACGCCGGCCATGAGCCGCTTGGCCGTGAGGAGCTGCTCGAACTTGCCGTGGCCGACGCCGAGCACCACGTCGCCGTACATCTGGATGAAGCGGCGATAGGAGTCGTAGGCGAAGCGCGCATTCCCGCTCGCCCGCGCGAGCCCGCCCACCGTCCGGTCGTTGAGGCCGAGATTCAGGATGGTCTCCATCATCCCCGGCATCGACATCGGCGCGCCGCTGCGCACCGAGACGAGCAACGGATTGGCCGGATCGCCGAAGCGCTTGCTGCTGGCCTCCTCCACGCGCGCCAGGTTCGTCTCCACCTCGGCGCGCAGCCCATCGGGCGCGACGCCGTCGCGCAGGAAGTCGATGCAGACGCCGCAGGCGATGGTGAACCCCGGCGGCACGGGCACGCCGAGGTTGGTCATCTCGGCGAGGTTGGCCCCCTTGCCGCCGAGGATGGCCTTCATGTCCTTGGTGCCTTCGGCCTTTCCGTTTCCGAAGAAGTACGTCGAGCGTTCAGGCATCAGGGGTTCGACGGGGCCAGTTCAAGAACAGCAAGATGAGCGGACGAACGAACGGGCACGGCCGGACACGGCCGGACAGGCGCCGAGAAGGAGCACATTGTGTGCGCGCCGAACCAGCCCCGCAACAACAACAAAAAAAGTTGACTTTGCGCGCCGTCACGGCACGGCGCTGGCGCGAGGGAGGTCGCTACTCGCGGAACCAGTCCGGCAGTGCCCGGCCCTGTCCGGTCCCCGTCCGCTCCTCATGCTGTTGTCGAATCAACAGCCACACCCGAAGCGCAGCTTGTCTGGATCCGTCGGTGGTGGGGTGGGGTAGTCGCCGGAGAAGCAGGCATGGCAAAAGCCATGCGGTCCGCCGGGCACCGAGTTCAACATGCCGTCGAGGGAGAGATAGCCCAGGGAGTCCACGCCGAGGGACTGCCGGATCTCCTCCTGGGTGTGGTTGGCCGCGATGAGCTCCTCGCGGCTCGGCGTGTCGATGCCGTAGTAGCACGGCCCCGTGACGGGGGCGGAGCTGACGCGCATGTGCACTTCCACCGCGCCCGCGGCACGGACGAGCTGCACGAGACCACGCGTGGTGGTGCCGCGGACGATCGAGTCGTCGACCATCACGACGCGCCGTCCCTGGAGCACCTCGCGCACCGCGTTGTACTTGAGCCGCACCTTCGCGTCGCGCGTCGCCTGGGTGGGCTGGATGAAGGTGCGGCCGACGTAGTGGTTGCGGATCAGCGCCAGCTCGTACGGCAGCCCGCTCTCCTCCGAGAAGCCGATGGCCGCGGAGTTGGAGGAGTCGGGGACGCTGAACACCAGATCGGCGTCGGGCGCCGGACACTCCTGCGCGAGCCGCCGCCCGAGGGCGCGGCGCGCCCGGTCGACCGACCCGCCGAAGATGCGCGAGTCGGGGCGGGCGAAGTACACGTGCTCGAAGACGCAGCGCTTGAGCTCCTTCTTCTCGAACGGGAAGATGGAGCGCTCACCGCTCGCGTCCACGGCGAAGATCTCCCCCGGCTCGATGTCGCGCTCGTACTGCGCGCCCACGATGTCCAGCGCGCAGGTCTCCGAGCCGAACACCGGCGCCCCGTCCAGCCGCCCCATCACGAGCGGGCGCCAGCCGCGCGGATCCCGCGCGGCGAGCAGCGTGTCGCCGAGCACGATGAGGATGCTGAAGGCGCCCTCGACGCCGCGCAGGGCATCGGCCAGCCGCTCTTCCGGCTTCGTCGCCGTGGACCGCGCGAGGCGATGGACGATCACCTCGGAGTCCATGGACGACGCGAAGATCGAACCCAGCTCCTCAAGCTCCGCGCGGAGCTCGCCGGCGTTGGTCAGGTTGCCGTTGTGCGCCAGGGAGATGTGGCCGCCGCGCGAGCTGACCAGCACCGGCTGCGCGTTCTCGATCGTGGAGGAGCCGGCGGTGCTGTAGC
>JBJMOZ010000373.1:0-12838 GCA_045803465.1 Gemmatimonadales bacterium
TCTACACGGTGCTGGCCAACACCAGGCTCGAGCAGGGCCGGCCGCAGGAGGCATTGGCGGTCCTCGACCGGATGCGCCGCGACCTGCCCAATGCAGCAGAGGAGCCGGTGATGCGTACCACCGTGCTCGCCGTCATGGGGCGGCGCGACTCGGCGACCACGCTGCTTCGTGCCATCCTCGCCGACCCGCGGACGCCGGCGACCGCGCAGATGTCCTCGAACCAGCTGTACCACCTCGACGTGCTGCAAGGGAGGATCGCCGAGTCGGAAGGGGAGCGCGACCGTTTCCGACGCATCGCCAGCAGCCGCGGCAATGCAATCGGTCCTATCCTTGCCGACCTGCGGAAGTCGCAAGTCCAAGCACTGGTCCTGCGCGATACGGCCGCTGCCAGGCGGACCCTTGCCGCGGTGGAGGAGAGCCTCCGACTCGACAGCATCGCTCCGTCGGATCGGCCGTATGGAGCGCTGGTCTACAGCAATGTGCTCGTCGGCAACGTGGCACGGGCCAAGCAGTATCTGTCGGACTACCAGCGAGCGACGCCGCCGGGCCTGCAGCGCGACTCGGTGGACGCACGCTGGATGCGAACCGTCATCGCCCTCGGCGAAGGGCGGGCGCGCGACGCGGTGACGTTCGCTCGTTCGCTGCGCGCCGAGCAGACCTGTCCGCGCTGCGGCCTCTACGAGGAGGGAATCGCCTGGGAGCAGCTTGGCCAGAGCGACTCCGCACAGGCAGCCTATGAACGCATGCTCACCGTACCGAGCACGGCTCCATCGCTGGGCTACGAGGCCCTCAGTCGGCCGCAGGTCCACCGCCAGCTCGGTGCGATCTACGAGGCGAAGGGCGAACGCACCAAGGCCGTCGAGCAGTACACCGCGTTCCTCGACCTCTGGCGCCGGGCCGATCCCGAGCTGCAGCCGCAGGTCCGCGAGGTGAAGGAGCGGCTGTCCCGGCTCGTGGGCGAGAGCGCCCGCTAGCCCTTATTCTTGGGCGTCATCTCGCGAAGACCCAGACCTGGAGACCCGGCTTTCATGTCCGCTTTCACGCAGATCACCGAGTTGCTCGGCAGCGATGCCAAGGCGTTGCTCGAGCACAAGTCCACCGGCATCGCGAAGGAGCAGCTGCACCTCCCGGGCCCCGACTGGGTGGACCGGATCCACCTGCAGTCCGACCGGCCGACACCGGTGCTCAGGAGCCTTCAGGCGCTGTTCGGCACGGGTCGGCTCGCCGGCACCGGCTACCTCTCGATCCTGCCCGTGGACCAGGGCATCGAGCACTCGGCGGGCGCCTCGTTCGCGAAGAATCCGCAGTACTTCGATCCCGAGAACATCGTGAAGCTCGCCCTCGAGGGCGGCTGCAACGCGGTGGCCTCCACCTACGGCGGGCTGGGCACCGTCGCGCGGAAGTACGCGCATCGGATCCCGTTCCTGCTCAAGGTGAACCACAACGAGTTCCTGACCTACCCGAACAAGTTCGACCAGATCATGTTCGCGTCCATCGAGCAGGCGCGCGACATGGGCTGCGTCGCGGTGGGTGCCACGATCTACTTCGGCTCGGAGGAGTCGGGGCGGCAGATCGTCGAGGTGAGCCAGGCGTTCGAGATCGCGCACTCGATGGGCTTGGCGACGGTGCTGTGGTGCTACCTGCGCAACAGCGCCTTCAAGAAGGACAAGGACTACCACCTCTCCGCCGACCTCTCCGGCCAGGCCAACCATCTCGGCGTCACCATCGAGGCCGACATCATCAAGCAGAAGCTGCCGGAGAACAACGGCGGCTACAACGCGCTGTCGTCGAAGGAGAATCCCTACGGCAAGATCGACAAGCGCGTCTACGAGCAGCTCACCACCGACCATCCGATCGACCTCACCCGCTACCAGCTCGCCAACTGCTACATGGGCCGGGCCGGCCTCATCAACTCGGGCGGCGCCAGCGGCGAGAACGACTTCGTCGAGGCGGTGAAGACGGCGGTGATCAACAAGCGCGCGGGCGGCATGGGCCTCATCAGCGGCCGCAAGGCGTTCCAGCGCCCGATGGCGGAAGGCATCAAGCTGCTCAACTCGATCCAGGACGTGTATCTGGCGAAGGAAATCACGATCGCCTGACCATGTCTGACCTGCTCGCCAGCGCCACCTCCGCTGCGGACGCCGTCTCCTGCGTCCGCAGCGGCATGCGGGTCTTCCTCCATGGCGCTGCCGCCACGCCGACGCCGCTCATCGAGGCGCTCTGCGCGAGGACGGACCTCGAGGACGTGTGGCTCTACCACCTGCACACCGAGGGCCCGGCGCCCTTCGCCGCGCCCGGGATGCTGGGCCGGTTCCACTCGGTGTCGCTCTTCACCGGGCCCGCGCTCCGGAAGCCCGTCGAGGAAGGCCGGGCCGATTTCGTGCCGGTGTTCCTCTCCGACATTCCGGCGCTCTTCACCTCGCGCGCCATTCCCCTCGACGTCGCCTTCCTGCAGCTCTCGCCACCCGATCACCGCGGCCTCAGCACCCTTGGCACGTCGTGCGACACCGCGAAAGCCGCGGCCGAATCGGCCCTGATGGTCGTCGCCGAGTTCAACGAGCGCATGCCGCGCACGCACGGCAACAACGTCGTGCTGCTCGACCGCGTCACGGCCTGCACCCACACCGATCGGCCGTTGCACGAGCATGCCCGTACCACCGAGACCGAGGTCGAGGGCCGCATCGGCGAGCAGGTCGCCGCCCTCGTCGAGGATGGCGCGACGCTGCAGATGGGCATCGGCGGCATTCCCGATGCAGTGCTGGCGCGGCTGTTCGACAAGCGCGACTTGGGCGTGCACACCGAGATGTTCTCCGACCGCCTCGTGGACCTGGTGGAGGCCGGTGTCGTCACCAATCGCTTCAAGCGGGTGAGCGAGGGCCGGATCGTGACGTCGTTCGTCACCGGCTCGAAACGCCTCTTCGACTTCGTCGACGACAACCCGCTGGTGGCGTTCCATCCCTGCGACCGCACCAACGACACGGCCGTCATCCGCGACAACCCGAAGGTGGTCGCGATCAATTCGGCGCTGCAGGTGGACCTGACCGGGCAGGTGTGCGCCGACTCGATCGGGCACCGGATCTACTCGGGGATCGGCGGGCAGATGGACTTCATCCGCGGCGCGGCGCTCTCGCCGGGCGGCAAGCCGATCATCGCGCTGCCCTCGACGGCGGCGGGTGGCGCGGTGTCGCGCATCGTCGCCGAGTTGAACCCCGGCGCCGGCGTGGTGACGACACGCGGCCATGTGCATTGGGTGGTGACGGAGTACGGGGCCGTGAACCTGCACGGCCGCACGCTGCGGGAGCGCGGGGAGCTGCTCGTGTCGGTGGCGCATCCGGATTTTCGCGCCGAGCTGCGCCGGGACCTGCAGCGGATCCGGAACTGCTAGCGGAACATCCGCGGGCGTGCGAACCAGTGCAGCAGGCCACCCTCCGACAGCGCGCCCTTCAGCTCCACCATCGCGCAGCCGCCCTTCCGGAACGCGAACCGCTCGGGTGAGCGTGCATCGACCAGGTGCGCGAGCAGTCCCGACAGGTGCGGCTCGTGGCCGACGATCGCCACGAACTGTTCGGACCGGTATGTCGCGAGCCGGGCTTCGAGGCCGGCGAAGTCGCCGCTGGCGAGCGCCTCTTCCGGCTCCGGCGAGATGTCCTTCCACGCCGAGGCGAGCAGGTCGGCCGTCTGCTGCGCGCGCAGGTGCGGGCTCGTGAGCAGCGCGTCGGGACGGCGCACCAGTCTCGCGAGCCCGCGCGCGACGCGACGGAACTTCTTCCGGCCGTCGTCGGTCAGGGGCCGGTCGTGGTCATCGACGCCGGCGGTGCCCTGCGGGACGGCGATGGCGTGGCGAACGATGAGCAGGTGCATGGTGTACGTCCGGGACGAGGCGCCCTGGGGATGTGCCAACCCGCGTGCAGGGCGTAATATACGCCCGGAACGCGGTACCCTGTCCTCCTCGATGGAGATCCATTGACCCATCTCACCACTGGTGCGAGCGCGCCGGCCGGCCCGAACTGGTCGCCGCCGACGAGGTTGCTGCTGGCGGCCGCGTGCCTCGTGGTCATCCTCGCCGGCGTGCGCGCGGTGGCGCCGGTGCTCAACAACGTCCTGATGGCGCTGCTGCTGGCGCTGGTCATGGCGCCGATCGCACGGCTGCTGGTGCAGCGCGGCCTCCGGCCCGTGGCGGCCGTGTCGCTGACGGTGCTGTCGGTGCTCGTCTTCCTCGTCACGGTCAGCGTGACGCTCGGCCGCTCGCTCGCGGGCCTGACGCGCGACCTGCCCACGTATGCCGCCGCCCTCGATGCGCTGCGGGCCCGAGGCCTGCAGCAGCTCGTCGCCTGGGGCGTGAACCTGCAGGGCCTCGAGGTCACCGACTTCCTGAGCCCGAGCCGCGCCATCGGCTTCGCCACGGGCGTGCTGTCCTGGCTGGCGGGAGCGTTCGGCGACAGCTTCCTCGTGTTCTTCCTCGCGACGATCATGCTGGCGCACTTCGCGCAGATGCACCGCCGCAAGGACGAGGGCACCCTCGTGTCGGATTCGTTCATCGCGCGGCTCGACGCCGTCACGGTCGACGTGCGGCCCTACCTGCAGATCACCGCGACCACGGGCCTCGCCTTCGCGGTCGTCATCACGATCGTGCTGACGCTGCTCGGCGTGCCCTACGCGGTGGTGTGGGGCGTGCTCTCGTTCTTCCTGAACTTCGTGCCGCAGGTCGGCATCATCGTCTCGTGGGTGCCGCCGGCGGTGCTCGCGATGGTCACGCACGGCTGGTCGCGTGCCGTCATCGTGGTCGTGGCCTACACCGTGATCAACTTCATCATCGACAACGTCATCAAGCCCCGCTTCATGGCCGCGGGACTGAATATCAGCTTTCTCGCCATCATGCTGTCACTTCTGTTCTGGGGCTGGGTGTTGGGCCCGGCCGGTGCTATCCTGTCGGTGCCGCTGACGCTCGCGGTGCGGCGCTTCGCCCAGCAATTCGACGCCAATGGCGCATCGATGCCGGCGCCGCTGACGTGATCCCCAACTCTCTGGAGCATTCGATGCGCGTCGTGATCCTCATGTCGGCCGTTGCCACCATGTCCCTCGCTGTGCCCGTGGCAGCCCAGCAGCCGGCCAATGTGCAGCAGGAAGTCCAGCTCACCCGTGAGGGCATCCAGAAGGACCGCCAGGCGATCGTGAAGGCGGCGCTGCCGCTCGACAACGCCGAGGCGGCCAAGTTCTGGCCGCTCTACACCGAGTACAAGACGGAGCAGGAGGCGATCGGCAACCGCTCGTGGAAGGCGCTGACCAGCTTCGCGGAGAACTACGACAAGCTCGGCGAGGAGACCTCGAAGGCGGTGCTCGACGACTGGCTCGGCGCGCGTGAGGAGCAGGCGAAGCTGGCCAAGAAGTGGCGCGGCAAGTTCACCAAGACCATCGGCGAGAAGAAGACGCTCCGCTTCTACCAGATCGAGGCCAAGCTCGACCAGATCATTCAGGGCGAGATACTGCAGGCCGTCCCGCTCGCGTACTAGGCGCCGAACAGTTCCTTCACGATCTCGGCGACCTTGCCGCCCGGGCCGCCGAGGGACTTGATGATCAGGTCGAGGTCCTGCGAGGGCACCGCCACGCCGCGACAGGTGCTGCAGCGGCGGAAATTGGCCGGACCGTACTTGTAGGGCGCGAGGGTGTCGGTGCGGCAGCGCGGGCAGATGGCCGACACCTCGTCGTCGTTCTGGCGTTCGCCCCAGCCGATCACCGCGCCGGGGGCGCGCTGCGACACGATCGAAGCGAATTCGGTGCGATCGAACCACCGCGTGCCACAGGCGATGCAGACGTCGATCTGGACGGTGCCCATCTGCAGGGCCTCCATCTCGTGGGCGCAGTATGGGCACAGGAGGGCGCGAGCCATGACTCACTCCAGGTAACGAGTTCTCGATGAACGGTGTTTCACGAAACGGTGATCAGTAGCGCTTGGTTTCACCCTCGAGCCACGCGGCTTCCAGTCGGCTCGCCAGGGCCGAGGCTCCCAACCGCTCGAATCCCGCTATTGCCTCCGAGCGTCGCTCCTCGGACGCACCGCGGTATCCCATCCGCTGCAGCGCCAGCGCCGCGACCGACGCGCACTCGGCGGCGAGCAGCGCCGAACCCAGTGCCCTCGCCGTGACGAGTCCCTTCTCCGCCTGCTCGAGCGCCGCCTCGGCGTGGCCGACGTGCAGGGCGAGCAGCGCCATGAGCCGCTGGGCTTCCGCCACGCCCAGTTCGTCATGCGCCTCACTGGCGAGCGCGGTGGCGCGGGCCAGCTCGCGCCGTGCGATGTCGTACTGACCGCGGCCGAGCTCCAGCTCGGCGCGCCCCATGACGGCGAGGGCGAGCAGGCTCCGCTCGCCGACGATCTCGGCGTGCCGCAGGGCCTGCGTCGTGGCCGCCTCGGCGTCATTCCAGGCGGCGATCTGCCGGAACGAGAGCCCCAGGTTGTGATACGTCTCGGCGGTGCCACGCCGGTCGCCCAGGCGTTGATAGCCGAGGAGCGCCTCGCGATACAGCATGAGGGCCAGCTCGGGCTGCCCGCGCAGGTGCGCCACGGAGGCGAGGTTGTTCGAGGCGCGCGCGCCGAGGAGCGTATCGTCGAGCGTGCGCGCCAGGCGTCGCGCCTCGCTGAAGCTCCGCTCCGCCAGCTCCAGTTGGCCGCGCTCGAAGTGCAGGGCCCCGAGGAGGTTGGCGCTGCGCATGCGGCCATCGGCGTCCGCACGCAGGGTGAACTGCTCGAGCGCCAGCGTGGCGAGCCCCTCGGCGGTGTCGAGATCGCCGATGCGCATCGCGGCGGTGGCCGCCAGCAACTGCGCCTCCGGACGCCGGGCCGCCGGCGCGTGCTCGACGCGCCGATGCTGCTCCAGCGCCTCGCTGAAGTGACCGGACGAAAGCAGCGCCCGAAGCGTCGGGAGCAGCGTGTCCGTGGCGGGCTCGGTGGGCTCGTGCATGTGATCGTCAGTACGCGATGGCGTACCGGCTGAAACTGGTCAGCTCGGCTTCGATCTCGCGCAGGTCCTCGATGACCGCCGAGCCCAGGCGCACGAACGGCTGGCCTTCAGCCGACTGGCGCCAGATGCCGAGGCGCGATTCGACGTCGTCGTCCTCACCATCCACGCTGCCGTCGTCGTTGAGGTCGTCGCCGGCCTTGTCGTACTCGATGTCGAGTTCGGCCGGCTCGTCGCTGCTGAACGTCAGGCCTTCCGGCGCGAACTGGAAGAGGATCTGCGTCGGGTCGACCACGGTCAGCGTGACCTGCACCGAGTCGCCCTCGGCGATCGGCGTGCCGTCCGGCCGCGCGAGCAGCGAGCCCGATCGGATGCGCAGGCGCAGGTATTCCTCGCCGGCCTGGCCCTGATCGTCGCTGAAGTAGAGCCGGGCCTCGCGATCCTCGCCGCGCACGGCCCAGAACGTCACGGAATTCTGGAAGAGCGGCGGCGCGCCCGCCGCAAGGCGGAGGATGGACAGCTCCTCGGGCGGCCGTGTCGTGCCCGGATCGTCGGGGCCCGGCGTGTCGTTCGAGTCATCACCGCACGCGGCGATGCCGAGCGTGCCGACGCTGAGGAACAGAACCGCGATTCGCCGCAGGAACATCGTCCGCATCCGTGTGAGGCCCCTCAGGGCGTCAGTCATCGATCAGGCCGTCGAGCAGCCGCTGCAGTCGGGGCCGCGAAATCCCGAGGCGCCGTGCCGCCTCGCTCTTGTTGCCACCGGTGCGCTCGAGCATTCCGGTTGCCGCCGCGCGTACGATGGTGCCAAGATCGGCGGGGAAGGGCAGTGCACCGGGTGTAGTGCGCTCCACCATCGGTGCCATGGGCCTCGAGCCGTGCAGCGGCTCGCCCAGGCCCAACTCCAGCTCGCCCGGCGACGACAGCACCAGCGCCCGCTCGATGACGTTCCGCAGCTCGCGCACGTTGCCCGGCCAGTCGTGCCGTCGAAGCGCGGCCCGCGCCGCGGGCATCAGCGATGGCTCCGGCAGGGCGTAGGCCGCCGCGAGCCGTCGCACGAACGTCTGGGCCAGCAATTCCACGTCGCCCTCCCGGTCCCGCAGGGGCGGGAGAACCACCGACACCACGTTGAGCCGGTAGTAGAGGTCCTCTCGAAACGTCCCCTCGGCCACTGCGGCTCGGAGATCAACATGGGTGGCCGCCATCACCCGAACATCAACACGTTTCGACTCCTGGCCCCCAACTCTGCGAAGGGTACGGGCTTCCAGCACCCGCAGCAGCTTCGCCTGAAGGTCCAGCGGCAGGCTGCCAAGCTCGTCGAGGAAGAGGCTGCCGCCGTGCGCGAGCTCGAACAGCCCCGGCTTGGCGGCGATGGCGCCGGTGAATGCCCCCTTCTCGTGGCCGAACAGCTCGCTCTCCAGCAGGTGCTCGGGGATCGCCGCACAGTTGATCTCCACGAACGGCTCGGCCGCCCGCGGTCCGCAGTAGTGGATGGCACGGGCCAGCAACTCCTTGCCGGTGCCGGTCTCGCCACCCAGGAGCACGGTGACGTCGCGGTGCCGGGCCACCCGCCTCGCCAGGTCGAGCGACTGGAGCAGCGCCGGGCTTTGGCCGATGATGGCGTCGAACCCGTTCTCCGTCCGCTCCACGGCCGCGAACCGGTCCGCCTCCATGCGTCCGCGCGTTTCGCGCGCCACCCGCTCCAGCGTGCGGCGCAGCGCCTCGAGATCTTCCGGCAGCGCGAAGTAGTCGCGCGCGCCCGTTCGCACCGCTGCCGCCGCCACCCGATGATCCGGCAGCGCGCCCACGAGAAATGCCTGAATCGTTACCGTGCGCTCGGCGAGCCAATCGATCGCCGCCGTTTCGGCCCCGCCCGCCATCAGCAACGCGGCGGCGGCGTCGGATGGAGCGGTGCCCTCGAGGGGCCACTCCACCCGCTCGCCGCCCAGCTCGGAGAGCATCGGGCCGATGGCGGCACCGAAACTCTCCGAGAAGGTCACCACCGCGAGTGTCCAGGCGGGCTGCGTCACTCAGTTGTCGCCGCTTCCCTGGTCGGGCGTGCCGTCGTCGCCGCCGCTGCCGCCATCATCGGTCCCATGATCGTCGTGGCCATCATGATCCCCGTCCTCGAAGGCGTCGATCGAGTTCTCGATGTTGTTCTCGACCAGGCTCTCGTTCGCCCCGCCATCGTTGGCCGTGGCCGGGTCGACGAGCGTGCCGGCGCCGGTGCGGAACCAGCCGTTCACGTCCACGAAGAGCGTCAGGTCGGTGGCGGCGGCCGTGGCGACCGACAGGGGCGGCACGAGCGCCTGCTCCTGCTCCTCGCCCAGATCGGTGACGTAGGTGAACGGCGTGCCATTGTAGCTGCCCGAGACCCGGATGCTCACATCGCGGAAGTCGGGGTGCGCGGCCAGGAACGCGGCATCGTTGGCGTCGCCGTTGTCCTCGGGCTTGTGGATCTCGAACTCGAGCTTGTCGTAGCTGCCGGCCGCTACCTCGACCGTGAAGACCTGCGTCGCGCCACCACCGAGGTTGAGGTCGAAGAGCACGGGCCCGAACTCGAGTTCCTCGCAGTCGTCGGCGCTGGCATCATCGCTCGAATCGTCGTTGCTGTCGTCGTCGGAGTTGGCGTCGTCCTCGCCGCAGACGACGTCGCGGTCGGCGCGCTTCAGCTCGATCTCGCGCAGCACCATCTCCACCTTGTCGAGGGTGAGGGTGTTCCCGCTGGCGTCGGTGATGGTGTACGGCTCGACGAGCGAGGCCATGCGTGAGGCGGCAGTACCGGCCGGGCGTACGGCCAGGCTGAAGCCGAGCACGGGCGTGGTGCCGGGACCGTTGCCACCGTCGTTGCCGGAGTCGCCGCCGCACGCGGCGAGCAGGACGCCAGCGGCGGCGAGAGCGGTGAGTCTGGAGAAGTCGGGCATGGCGGGGTCTCCCATAAGATTCGTGGCCGAGTGCGGGTACGCGCGGTTCGCGTCTCGGCCCCTCCAAAGGCAGGGCGTGTACCACAGGAGGAGATTCGGCAAGTCGCTGCAGGACAACGCTTTGGCAAGAGCATGGCGCAGCGCAGAGCGCAACGATTCGGACCAGCTGTAACGATTCGTTCCAATCTCCTGCAACGGGCCGTTCGAGGGAAGGGGCCGCGGATATCGCGCAGGCTCCTACCTTTCATGCCGCTGGTTACCCTCACCACCGTACCGGGGATCTCCGTGCGCCTGCATCCCGCCACCCTCGCTCGCTCCCTGTCGATGCCGGCGCTCCTGCTCGTCGGCTGCACGCCCGAGCGCGCGGTGCCGTCGTGCGCCACCTGCGCCACGGTGCAGGTGGCCGCGGTGCGCGAGCCGCCGTTCGTCCTCCCGCCGCTGGTGCAGGAGACGGTGGGACGCGACATCGGCGACCGGGTCTTCGAGCGACTCGCCACGCTGACGCCCGGCGCGGCGACCATCGACGCGACCGGCTTCCGGCCGGCGCTCGCCGAGCGCTGGGAGCGCGTGGATTCGCTGACGTGGCGCTTTGCGCTGCGCCGCGGGGCACGGTGGCATGACGGTCACCCACTCACGGCGGACGATGTCGTTTTCTCCTTCGAGGCCTACACCGACACGACGCTCGCGGCGATGGCGGCTCCGGCGCTCGAGGGCGTGCGAGCCGTCGCCGTGGACAGCGCAACCGTCGAGGTGCGCTTCCCGCGCCCTGGCGCTGAGCAGCTCTACGACGCGACGGCCCACGTGCGCGTGCTGCCGCGGCACGTCTGGGACCGAGTGCCGCGCGGCGAGTGGATGGCGGACACGAGCCTTGCAAGACTGGTCGGCAGCGGCCCGTATCGCGTGCAGTCGTGGCTGCGCGGCCAGTCGCTCACCCTCGACGCCGATACCACGCGCCGGCCGCTTCCCGAGGTGCGCCGCGTCGTGTGGCGCTTCACCGCCGACCCCGAGGCCGCGCTCAACCTCGTGCTCGCGCACGAAGCCGACCTGCTCGAGACCGTCCTGGGCGATGAGGCGGCCGCGCGCGTCGCGGCCGACACGAGCTACCGTCTGGTGCGCTATCCGGCCGCCGTGTTCGGCTTCCTCGGCTTTCGCGTCGCCGGCGAGAAGGGCGCGCATCCGGTGCTGGGCGATCGCGCGGTGCGGCAGGCGCTGACGCTCGCCACCGACCGGGCCTCACTCGCGCGTGCGCTCGTGGGCGAGGGGGCGACGGTGCCGCCCGGGCCGATGTCGCGGCTGCTCTGGATCGCGGGTGAGGGGGAAGGCTCCCCACCGTACGACACGACGGCGGCAGCGGCGCAGCTCGAGCAGGCCGGCTGGAAACGCGAGGGTGCGCGACGGGTGAAGGCGGGTCGCCCGTTGGCGCTCGACATCCTCGTCCCTTCCACGAGCACGGTGCGGAAGCGCTACGCCGAAGCGCTGCAGGCGGCGTGGCGCTTGCTCGGCGTGGAGGCGACGGTGACGGCGGTGGACTTCCCCGTCTTCCAGCAGCGGCTCGCCGAGGGACGCTTCGACAGCTACATCGGCGCGTACCTGGACGAGCCGAGCCCGCGCGGCATCGTGGAGCAGTGGACGACCCGCGGCATCGGCGCACTCAACCATGGGCACTGGTCCAACCCCGCCTTCGATGCCGGCGTCGACTCGGCGCTCGCGGCGCCCGACCTGGCCACGGCGCGTCGCTACTGGCGTGCGGCGCTCGACACTCTGGCGGTGGACGCGCCGGCGATCTTCCTCTACACGCCGGAGCAGCGAGCGGCGGTGCAGCGGCGGATCGGCGGAGTGGACATCAATCCGTACAGCTGGCTGGAGGGGGTGGAGAAGTGGACGGTGGATGTGCGGGCAGGCGATAGACGATAGGCGGGGATCCCGAAGGAGATCCCCGCCTATCGTCTATCGCCACCTCGCCTGCTACGCGCTCTTCCGCTTTTTGGGCGCCCGCGGCTTTCGTTCCTTCTTCATCTGCAGGGTCGGCTGGAACAGGTACTCGGGTTCGGTGCCCGCCCCGACGCCGGCCTCCTCGCGCGCCTGGCGGTACACGAACCGCTCGCCGCGGAAGTTGCGCAGCACCACCTCATCCTCGTTCATGCTCTCGACGTACTCGGGCAGGAGCGGGATCTTGCCACCGCCGCCCGGCGCGTCGATGACGAAATAGGGGTTCGCGAGGCCGCTGGTCCAGCCGCGCAGCGCGTGCATGATCTCCAGGCCCTTCTGCACCGAGGTGCGGAAGTGCTCGGCCCCGGCGACCTGGTCGGCCATGTAGATGTAGTACGGCCGGACCCGGGCCATCATCAGCTTGTGCATGAGCTGCTTCATGATGGCCGCGTCGTCGTTCACGCCCTTGAGCAGCACGGTCTGGCAGCCGAGCGGGATGCCCGCGTCGGCCAGCATGCCGAGGCCCGCCACCGCGGCGGGCGTGAGCTCGTCGGGGTGGTTGAAGTGCGTGTTGATCCAGAGCGGATGGAACTTGCGGAGCATCGTGGTGAGCTCCGGCGTGATCCGCTCGGGGAGATGGCACGGCACGCGGCTGCCGATCCGGATGATCTCCAGATGCGGGATGGCGCGGAGCCGGGTGAGGATCGCTTCGAGCCGCCGGTCGTTGAGCAGCAGCGGATCGCCGCCCGACATGATGACGTCGCGGATCTCGGTGTGCTCCTCGAGGTACTGGAACGCGCTCTCGAATTGCGACATCGGGATCTTCTCGGGATCGCCCACCTTGCGCCGCCGGGTGCAGAAGCGGCAGTAGGACGCGCACACCGGCGAGACCAGGAAGAGCGCCCGGTCCGGGTAGCGGTGGGTGATGTTGGGCACCGGGCTGTCCTCGTCCTCGTTCAACGAGTCGACGATGCCGTCCACGACCTCGAGTTCCTCGACCGACGGTACGTACTGTCGCCAGATCGGGTCGTC
>JBJMOZ010000014.1:0-15209 GCA_045803465.1 Gemmatimonadales bacterium
AGATCTGTGCGCGTCGCCCGCCGCCCATGTCGCGTGCGATCAGGGCTGCCACGACGAGGTAGAGCGTGGAGGGAATCGCCGCGGCCAGACGCGCGCCGAGCACCGTGCCGCCCGCGCCGTCGTCGATGGTGGCGGCGGCAAGTGCGATGAGCGGCGGGAACTGCATTCGCAGCAGGTCGAGATGGTCGCCCATGGCGAGGTAGAGCAGCTCGTCCCGGTGGAACTCCCACGGACCCGGGATGAAGAATGGGAGCATCAGCTTGAGCGATGCGAGAGCGAACACGTACGGAGTCAGCCGCTGCGGCCGGGCCAGCGGTGGGCGAAACGAGAGGGGCATGGGAATCCTAGCCCCGGGAGCGGTGGGGAGACCGCGTCACCGGCGGGCGGTTCGCTCGTGGCTTGCCGTCATGCGCCGCACCCGGTCGGCGAGCTTCTCCGAGCTCACCTGTTCCCGCGTGCGGTCGACCAGTATGGGGAAGGATAGCGGGGACGGACGCCTCGGCTCCATGAGCAGCACGCGACTGGCTCCCAACCGCACGAGGCAGCGCGCGAGCCGCGTCTGCTCCAGCTGGCGCTCGAGCACTTCTCGCTGGGCCTGCTGCACGAGGAGGTTGTCGGGGTCGTACCGGGCGAAGACATCGTAGAGCAGGCCGCTCGAGGCCTGCACCTGCTTCATGCTGCGATCGCGGCCGGGAAAACCCTGGAACACGAGCCCGGCCACCCGCGCGATCTCGCGGAACTGCCGTCGCGCCAATTCGGCGGCGTTGAGGCTCGCGACGATATCGTGCAGCAGGTGATCGGTGGAGAGCAGCCCCGCCTCGAGCGCCTCCTCGATCGGCGCGCGCTCGGGCGAGAGCAGTTCGAAGCCGTAGTCGTTGCAGGCGAAGGTGTAGGTGGCCGGCGCGAGCTGCGTGAGCCGATAGGCGAAGAGCGCCGACAGGCCCTCGTGCACCAGCCGGCCCTCGAAGGGGAAGACGAAGCAGTGGTGGCCCTCGCTCGTCTCCACGCGCTCGACCAGCAGTTCGTCGGGCGCGGGAATTCGGGAGATCTCCGCCTGCAGCTCGAGCACCGGGCGCGTGGCGGACATCTCGGGCCCCTCGAAGCGCCCCTGCCGCGCCTCCTCCAGGCGCCCGCGCAGTGCGGCTGCGAGCTCGGGGGAGAGCGGCATGCGCGTGCCCTGCCAGCGCGGCACGGCGCCCTTGTGGCTTCGCGCCTTCTTCACCCATGCGGTGAGGTCGCGAATGCGTACGAACTCGAGCGGCTTGCCCGCGAAGATGAACCGCTCGCCGGGTTTCAGTCGGGCGATGAAGCTCTCCTCGACGGTGCCAAGCGTGCCGCCGGTGAGGTAGCGAACCTTGAGCGCGGTATCGCTCACGATGGTGCCGATGGAGAGCCGGTGCCGCAACGCCACCATGCGGTCGCTGACGGTGTACGTGCCGTCGACCTGCCGCACCTTGGCGAATTCGCGATAGCCGCTGAGTGTCTCGCCGCCGCGCGTGACGAAGTCGAGCACCCAGTCGAGCTCCGCCTCCGTGAGCGCCCGGTACGCGTGCGTCGAGCGGACCTCGGCGAGCAACTCGTCGCGGCGCACGCCGCCGCCAAGCGCGAGCGTCACCACGTGTTGCGCGAGCAGGTCCAGCGGGCGGTCGAGCGGCGGGCGCGCCTCGATGGCGTGGGCCGCGAGCGCATCGCGCGCGGCCGCCACCTCGAGCAGCTCGAAGGCATGGGTGGGCACGCACGTGACCCGGCTGAGCGCACCCGGCTGGTGCCCGCTGCGGCCGGCGCGCTGCACCAGGCGAGCGATACCCTTGGGACTGCCGACCTGCAGCACGCGATCGACCGGCGTGAAGTCCACGCCGAGATCGAGGCTCGACGTGCACACGACGCAACGCAGCGAGCCGTCGCGCAGGCCCCGCTCCACGGCGGCTCGCGCGCGCGGATCGAGCGAGCCATGATGCAGCGCGAGCACGCCGGCCCAGTCGGGCCGCGCGTCGAGCAGCGCCTGGAACCAGAGCTCGCACTGCGATCGCGTATTGGTGAAGATGAGGGCGGTGCGCCCTTCCTCGACCGCCGCGATGACGTCGGGCAGCAGGCGCGTGCTGAGGTGCCCGGCCCACGGAAACCGCTCGACGGTCTCGGGGATGAGCGCGTCCACCGCGAGTGCCTTCGGTACCAGGCCTTGCACCATCCGGCCCGCGCGCGGGACCCCGCCTTCGTCCTGGCCAAGCAGGGTGACGAGCGCCTCGTCCAGGTTGCCGAGCGTGGCGGAGAGGCCCCACGTGCGCACTCCGGGCACGATGCGGCGCAACCGCGCGAGACAGAGCTCCGTCTGCACGCCGCGCTTGCTGGCCATCAACTCGTGCCATTCATCCACCACCACCGCCTCGAGGTTGGCGAACAGCTCCCGGTGGTCGGACCGCGTGAGCAGCAGCGAGAGACTCTCGGGCGTCGTGATGAGCGCGGTGGGAAGCCGGGTGCGCTGGCGGCTCCGTGTGGCGGTGCTCGTGTCGCCGGTGCGCGTCTCGATCGTCCACGGGAGGCCAAGCGCCTCGACGGGTGCCCTGAGCGCCGCTTCCGTGTCGGCGGCAAGGGCGCGAAGCGGAGTGATCCAGAGCACGGTGAGCGGAGCCGCATGTGCCCGGCGTGTCCGTCGGCCGCGCGCCATCGGATGGCGCTCGAGCCACTCCAGCACCGGTCCCATCCAGGCGGCGTACGTCTTGCCCGTGCCGGTCGCCGCGTGCACCAGGCCGCTCTCCCCGGCCCGGTAGGCGCGCCAGACTTCCTCCTGGAAGGCGAACGGTTCCCAGCCATGCGCCCGGAACCATGCCACCGGATCGTCATGGGACGGCGGCGGCGGCGCACTCCGTGGCGTGGAGGGGCGTGCGGCGCGCTCCGCCTTGCGCACCGCAGCGGCATGCTCGCGGCGCTTCCGCGCCAGGTCGAGTTCGAGCGCGGTCTTGGGGAAGCGTTCAGTCATGCACCAGCCACCGGTGTGTCGAGCAATGCCCGCACCGTGTCGAGCGTGTCCGCGTCCTCGGGCCGCTTGTCGTGACGCCAGCGGCTCATGCGCGGAAACCGCACGGCTATGCCCGACTTGTGTCGCGTGGATCGCTGCAATCCCTCGAACGCGAGCTCGAATACCAGCTCCGGCGCAACGGTGCGCACGGGACCGAAGCGATCGATGGTGTTCCGGCGCACGAAGGCATCGACCTCGCGAATCTCTTCATCGCTCAAGCCCGAGTACGCCTTGGCGAACGGTACCAGCGTGTCGCCGTCCCAGACGCCGAAGGTGTAGTCGGTGAAGAGGCCGGCACGACGGCCGTGCCCCGGCTGCGCGTAGATCAGCACGGCGTCCACGGTGAAGGGGCTCACCTTCCACTTCCACCAGTCGCCCCGCCGTCGCCCGACGCCGTACGCGGAGGCGCGACGCTTGAGCATCAATCCCTCGGCGCCCACGCGCCGCGCATCACGCTGCACGGCGCCGAGCTCGTCCCAGCTGCCGGCCTCGACGATGGGTGACAGCGTGATCGGCGCGCCGGTGGGCAGCGCCGCCACCAGGTCGGCGAGCAAGGCACGGCGTTCCGCGAGTGGCCGCGCTCGCACGTCGTCGCCCGCCAGCTCCAGCACGTCGTACGCGACGAGTCGCACGGGCACCTCGGCGAGGATCTTCTTCGACAACGTCGTGCGCCCGATTCGGCGCTGCATGGCGGTGAAGGGCAATGGCAGGTCGTCGATCCACGGCAGCAGCTCGCCATCGAGCACGGTGCCCCGGGGCAGGAAGCGTGCGGCCTCCTCCACCTCCGGGAACCGTCCCGCCATCAGTTCCTCACCGCGAGACCAGACGAACACCGCATCGCCGCGCCGAACCACCTGGGAGCGGATGCCGTCCCACTTCCACTCGGCCTGCCACTCGGTCATCGCACCCAGCGCGGCCGGTTCCTCGTCGAGCGGATAGGCGAGGCAGAAGGGATAGGGGCGGCTCTCGTCCGTATCGCCCACGTCCGGCGAGAGGAGCCGCAGGTAGAACTCGGCCGTGGGCTCCCAGTTGCCCATCAGCCGGTGCGCCACGACCTCCTCCGGCAGGCCGCTCACGCGCGCCAGCGCCCGCGTCACGAGCTTCGCCGAGGCGCCGACACGGAACTCGCCCGTGATCAGCTTCATGAAGCAGAATCGTTCCGCTCCGCCGAGCCGGCGCCAGATGTCGAGCATGAGCGCACGCTGCGCATCCTCGGGCTGGCCACGCAGCGCCTCGAGCCGCTGCTCCACCCAGGTCGCCAGCGGCTCGTCGGCCGCGCTGCCGTGGTCCGGGACCAGAAGGCTCACCGTCTCGGCGAGGTCGCCCACCTGCTGGTAGCTCTCCTCGAAGAGCCAGTCGGGAATGCTGGCCGCCTCGGCGGCCCAGGCACGCAGCAGCGCCGAGCGAAGGAGGCGCTTCGGGCGACGGCCCACGAGAAAGTTGAGCGCCCAGGCTGCATCCGCCGGCGCGGCCGACGAGAAATAGGTTGCGAGCGCGTGCACCTTGGCCGAGGTCGACGTGGTCTCGTCGAGTGCCGTGTAGAGGGCGGCGAAGTCGCGCATCAGCCCTCTGCCGTCCCGTCCGTCGACTCGGTCTCGGCACGCTCGTCGCCTTCGTACCGCGTGGCGATGGCGCGTGCCTCGAGGCCCTGCTCCTGCAGCCAGCGCACGACGGGTGCGGTGAACCCATGCGTCACCCACACGCGTGAGGCGCCGCTGGATGCGATGGCCTGCAGCAGCCCCGGCCAGTCCACGTGGTCGGAGAGCGTGAACCCCCGGTCGACACCGCGCCGCCGCCGTGCGCCGCGCACGCGCATCCATCCCGACGCCATGCCGGTGGCGGCGTCGCCGAACCGACGCGCCCATGGCGTGCGTTCGGCGCCGGGCGGGGCCACGACGATGGCACGCTTCCACTCGTCCGTGCGCTCCGCGGCCAACGCGTACGTGGTGGGCGGCATGGCGACGCCTTCCTCGCGATAGAGCGCCGTCATCTGTTCCACGGCGCCATGCGTGAGGATCGGACCCACCGACGGGTCGAGCCCGGCGAGGAGTCGCTGCGCCTTGCCGAGCGCGTAGCCGAACAACAGGCTCGTGCGCCCGTCGGCCTGGTTGGCGCGCCACCAGGCGTGGATGGCGTCGAACACCTCGCCCTGCGCCGGCCACTGGTAGACCGGCAGGCCGAAGGTCGATTCAGTGACGAAGGTGTGGCAGCGCACCGGCTCGAACGGTGCGCACGTCGGGTCGGGCTCCACCTTGTAGTCGCCGGACACGACCCACACCTCGCCGCGATGCTCCAGGCGCACCTGTGCCGAGCCGAGGATGTGGCCGGCGGGATGCAGCGAGACCCGCACGCCGTCGATGGTGCGGGCGTGACCGTACTCGAGTCCGTCGACGACCGCCCCCTCGCCGAGCCGTCGCTGGGCAATGGCACGCCCTGACGCACTGGTCAGGTAGCGGTCGCAGCCGTAGGCGAGGTGGTCGCCGTGCGCGTGCGTGATCACCGCGCGCGCCACGGGCCCCCACGGGTCCACGAAGAAGCCGCCGGCCTCGCAGTGAAGCCCGTGGTCGGTGAGGCGCAGCATGGATGGTTTCAGCTGACGACGTCGGGTGACGCCTGCGGAATGGGCGGGTGATGCGATTCCATGAACGCCTGGAACGCCGTCCACACGTCGATGATGTTGCGCCGGTTGCGCCCGAAGTCGCTCGGCCCCAGGCGCGCGGCGCTGCGCACCTCGACGACGGTCTCGTGCCCCTCTTCGGTGCAGATGAGGAAGACGTCGTCGGTGAAGGGAACCACCGCGGCCTGGCGCACGGCCCAGATCACGCCGTCCCCGCTGTCGATCACTCGCCAGCGCGGCATGGCCCTGATGACGCGTTCGAGCGTGGGTTGCACGATCGCGCGCGGCGCCGGAAGGCGCCACGGCCGCAGCGCTGGCTCCGTGCCGTTGCGCGCGGTGACGGCGACGGTGGATGCCGGCCCCTCGTCCAGCATCGCCCGCACGTCGGCGACGCTCGGCGCACGCGTCGGTGGCGCCGCGCTGCCGCAGGCCGACAGCGTCAGTGCGACGAGCAGCATCGCCATCGCCGCGAGTCGCGGTGTACAATTGTGCGCAGCGCGGCGGGCGCGCCGCGCCATTCCTTCACCGAATCCGGGTCCGATCATGTCGCTCCGCCCCACGCCACTCGCGCTGGTCGTCCTGATGGCCTGCGGGCCGTCCAAGGCCCCTACTACCCCTGCCAGCGGGGCGCGGATCGTCGAGCCCGCAGAGGGGGCCTCGGTAACGCTGCCCTTCACCATCCGGCTCGAGGCCACCGGGGTGAAGGTGGTGCCCGCCGACGGCCTGCCGACACCTGGCCAGGGACATCACCACCTCTTCTTCGACGTCTCGCCGACGCCGGGCGATTCGGTGATCCCGAAGACGGCCGAGATCATTCACCTGGGGTCGGGTACCTCGGAGTTCACCGTCGAGACGCTCGCACCTGGACCGCATCGCATCATCGCCGTCCTGGCAAATGGCGCACACGTCCCGCTGGCGGGTGTGGCCACCGACACGCTCAACGTCGTCGTGGCGCCCTGAGGCTCACGCCTTCATCCACACTCGCACCGCCATCAGCAGCAGGAACACCGCGAAGAGGCGCTGCAGCAGTTGCGGCGACATCGACTGGGTGAGCTTCGCTCCGACGAACGCGCCGAAGAAGAGTCCGACGGCGATCAGGAGCGAGGCGCGCCAATCGAGGTTGCCGGCCTCGTAGTAGGCCCACGCGCCAAGCAGGCCCACCGGCAGCAGCATGGCGCCGAGCGAGGTGCCGGTCGCCATCTTGATGGGCATCTTGGCGAAGTAGAGGAGCGCCGGCACGATCAGCGCGCCGCCGCCCACGCCGAAGAGCCCCGCCAGCACGCCCGCCGCCAGACCGATTCCGATGAACATCAGGAGCATTCGCGTCCTCTTCCTGCCGAAGGTGGGATGATGGTACGGCACAAGCGACCCCCTGCAGGCGACGCCCGGCCGCACGCTCCCTAGAAGATCACCTCGGCACCGAGCCGCACCAACCGTGGGGGCCCGAAGAAGAACACCGGCTGCGACATGTCGCGTGCCGCGGAGAGGAAGAGCGGATAGAGCTCGTTGCGTCCCTCGATGCGCCCGTTCCCGTCGATGTCTGCCGATGGGCGGTAGCGGGGCGACTCGTACGGGATGGCCGACGAGTTCGCGACGTACGCCGCTTCCGCCATCGCCTCCACCATCTCGCTGGTGGCGTAGGGCGAGCCGGTGTCCCGTCGCACCGCGACGACGTTCTGCCGGTTGAACAGGTTGCGCACGTCGAGGTAGAGTCCGGTCTGCACGCGGCCGAACATGATGGGCCGCCGGATCAGCATGTCCACCGTGCTCGTCCACGGCAGGCGCGCGCCGTTGGGCGGGCCGAGCAGCGTGTCGGGTGGTGGGGCGACCGGCGTGTATGGCAGGCCGCTCAGCAGGCGCATGACCACCGATGCCTCCCAGGCCGCGAACGGCTTGAGGCCGAGCACGCGCGGACCGAACTGCGACGGCGCCATGCCCTGCACGATCGCGGTGAAGTTGTGCCGCCGGTCGTAGTCGAGCGGGAACTCCACGCGGGCCGGGATGATCGTGTCGCCGGTGCCGGGATCGATGGTGTACGAGCGCCGCAGCAGGAAAGCGTTCGACGAGCTCGCCTGGGCGACCTGGAGCGTGTACAGCAACCGCACCCCCCATCCCCTGCGGACGGGTCGCTCCGCGATCAGCTCCAGACCGCGCACCGTGCCATAGTCCGCGTTGCCGAAGATGCTCGAATCCGGGTCGAAGCCGAGCGGCACGGACGCCACCAGGCCGTCGAGTCGCTTGATGTAGGCGCCCACGCGGAGCTCGAGATCCTTCGTCGGCCGCCCGCGGACGCTGAACTCGCCCTGCCAGGCCTGCTCGAAGCCCAGGTTCGGATTGCCCTGCCGGAAGCGGCCGGTGCGCGTGGTGTCGTCGAACGCGGCGTCCACGAGGTACTGGTAGTCGGGCGGCTGGCTGAAGCTCCCGAAGCTCACCACGACGGTGGCACCTTTCAGCACCGTCGACACCGCGACACGCGGGTTGAGCTTTCGCTTGGGGCCGGCTTCCTCGCCCGGCAAGTCCTGACGCGAGTCGAACTGGTCGTAGCGCAGTCCAAGCACGATGCCCAGCTCGCCCAGACGCTGGTTGAGTTCGGTGTAGAGCGCGAAGGCCTGGGGCTTGAAGGCGGATGCGGTGGCGGCCGGCACCGAGTCGCCGGTGCCCACAGGCAGCGAGGCCAACGCGCGCTGGAACGTCTGCACGTCCTGGCTCAGGTACTCGCCGCCGAAGTAGAGGTCGCCGCGGCCCAGGCCAAGCGTACCGTCGATCTGGGTGCGCAACTCCTGAAAGCGGTTCCACGCGATCTCCCCGCGCGAGCCGCCGCCGAGGAAGAACCCGGGCACGCCCCACGGCGTGTTCGTCGAGTATTCGGGAATGCTGAACCCGGGCACCGACCCTCGTGCGGCCGCCGTGTCCTGCGCCTCCGCGATGTCCTCGCCCACGAAGTGCATGCGGTCGAAGGTGAAGGCCCCGAACTTCTGCTCCAGCGGCGCGGCCAGCGTGCCGCGCATGAACTCGCGATCGAACCAGCCGGCGCGCACGTCGAGCACGAACGGGCGCTTCGCCGCCGGAGCGCTGGCGTACTGCCACTGCGCGGTGGCCAGGGTGCCCGCGACCCGCAGCCCGGGCGCGAAGTCGGTGTCGTACTTGTAGGCCTGGTCGTAGAGCAGCCGCTGGTCGGACGACATGAGGCCGAACAGTCGCACGGTCTGCCGCTGGCCGATCGGAATCGTGAGCTTCGCGGTGCCCGTGTACTGCTCGCCCGAGTTGTGGGGCAGGGGATAGGGCGTGGTGCTGCGCGGGTCGCCCTCCGGCACGGGGGCCGGTGCGCTCACCGCGTCGAAATCCTGCCGGGCGTTGAGGTCGACGCCGACGAGCGCGCGGATGCCGCCCACGAGCGGGCCGTCGGCCGAAAACACCATGCGGTCGAGCCCGCGATCGGTGCTGCCCGAGAACGGGCGGTCCGACTCGTACGCCGCGCGACCCGACCAGCGCTCGCCGCCGTCGCGCGTGACGACGTTGATCAGGCCGGAGATGGCCTGGCCGTAGCGCGCCGAGAAGCCGTTGGTGATCACCGAGGCCTCGGTGAGGATGTCGGGCGGGATGCGGAGCACGACGCCACTCGTGGAGGCGTCGAGCTGATTCTTCACGCCAAGGCCATCGAGGATGAACGACTGCTGCCCCGGCCGCCCACCGCGGTAGCTCTCGCCCACGGTGCCCGCGGTGAGGGCGATGGCGTCGGAGAGCGAGCTCACCGGCAGTTGTCGCAGGTCCTGCGCCGTGATGCGCTGCTCGGTCTGCGTCTGCAGGGGGTCGAGCAGCAGGTCGGTGACCGCCTCCACCGCGAGCTCGTCGAGCTGCACGGGACTCGCGTCGAGCGTGACGTCGAGCGGCGTCGTGCCGCCGGCACGCACCACCACGCCCGTGAGCGCGCGCGGTTGATAGCCGATGCGCCGGACCGTCACCGTGTAGGTGCCGCTCCGCAGCTGCCGGATGCGATAGGCGCCCGCCGTATCGGTGACGTTGCCGCGCCGTCCCTCATCCACCGTCACGAGCACTTCGGCGATGGGGTTCCGCGTTGCCGCATCCCGCACGACGCCGCCGATGGCACCTTCGGCCTGCGCCTCGAGCCGCCGGCTGCCGACGAGTGCGAGCGTGGCGAGGGCCGCCAGGCACCAGCTGCCGCACCGCGGGCTCACGGGACCTCGACGCGATAGAGGTCGATCGCGCCGGAGCCGGTCTGGACGAACACCGCGTGGCCATCGGGGGCGAACGACGGCCGGCGCGAGAGCAGCCCCGACTCCGTCGGGAGCAGGGATTCCCCGGTCGCGAGGTCCAGCACCTCGAGTCGTCCACCGCCGTCCTGCTGGGATGGCTCGCCAAGCTCGCTACGTGGCACGTCGACGTTGCCGCCCACGATGACCGCCAGTCGGCCGGCGTGCCACGCCACATCGCGTGCGATCCCACCAAAGTCATGCAGTACGTCGACACTGCCGTCAGCGGCACGCCGATAGATGCGCGAATCGTCCGCGAGGGTGAACAGCAGCTCGCCGGGGTTCGGCCCGCTGCTGAGGCCAGTGGGGTAGTCGGTGCCTGGGACCACCGTCGGTGGGCCGCTGCCCCCGAGGTCCGCGATCACGATGTTTCGACCGGCGTGCGTCAGCTCGAAGGGGCACGGAAGGCAGTCGAATCCGGAGAGCTGCGTCTCGGCGATGTAGGCCAGCCGGCCGTCTCCGAGCGGCGTCACGTGCGTCGGGAAGAGGTGGATGATGCCCGCCGCCGTGGAGTAAGGAAACGCGATCCGTGCCGTTACATGGGCAGGATCGGCGCTCGCTGCCGTACCCAGCACGAGATAGTCGTCCCGGTCCCGTCCGAGCCGCCGCGACGCCCGCACCACCGCGATGGTCGCGGCGTCGATCCATGCCGGTTCCGCGTAGCGGTCGCTCGAGTCCCGCGAGCCGAAGCTGTTGGGACAGAAGTCACGTTGCGTGCCGCCACCCACGGGCAGCAGCGCAAGGCACTGATCGCCGCCCGGGATGTCCGGCCGAGTGAAGGCGTAGAGCAACTCGGTGCCGTCCGGTCGCACGGCCGGCGTCAGGTCTTCGCCGATGTTGTAGGTGAGGCGGAGGGGCTCGGCGGAGCTGAGCGGCCCATCGTTGCCGACGTCCGGATTGGTGAACGGCTCACTCTGGCTGCAGGCGAACACCAGCGGCAGGCACATGAGCACCAGCCACTGCCATCGGGTCAGGGACATCGATGCCTCCAACTGGGCGCTGTACGGGCTTCGGAACGCGCTGAGGAGCCGACGGGGGAGCCATCGGCAGAGCCATCAAGGCGACATGGCCTTCATATGGAACGGATTGCGCGTACCAGCTTGAGACGAGCCGTGCCGGTGGCGTTGCACAGCCTCGTACCCTTCATGAGATTGCGGAGCCTGCCCCCATGACCCAGTCCTGCTACCGGAGCCCACGGTTTGCGCCCTAGTCGCTGCCTCGTCCCCGTGCTGTCCGCACTGCTGGGTGCCTGCACGCCTCTCGGTGCCTGGGTCTACGATGCGCCCCGCTTCGCGGTGGCGGAGATCCACCCAATGGCGCCGGGTGGGGGTCGACAGGGGTTCGAGTTCGTGCTGACCGGCTGCAACCTGAACGACTACGATCTCATGGCCGACAGCCTCGCGCTGCAGCTCAACCTGCGCGGGCAGCCGGTGGGCAGCGCGACGTACGCCTTGCCGATCGCGCTGCCCATGCGCGACTCGGCCCGGGTCACCGTGGCCCTGACCGTCTCCGACGAGGCCCTGCGTCAGTATCAGGACGGGCGCGAGGTCCCCTTCACGGTGCGGAGCGTCGGCACCATGCGGACCCCGATGGGACCCAAGGTCTTCAACGCATCGCATCGCGGCACGGTCCAGATGGCGGCCGACAGTGGCGCGCGCTGGACCGCCACCATCCAGAACGCGTGTCGCCCTGGCAGCTCCGTGCTGCCGCCGGCGGAAGGGCGGGGCACGCAGTTGCCCACGGTGCGCGGGCCCGAGGTGGCACCGGGTTCGCAGCGGCCGCCGAACCGTCAGGATCCTCGCTGAACTCCCGTAGACAATTACGTCACTAGCGGACCCATATTTACGCCTCTCCCATGGCGTCCGCTTTTCGCCCAAATTCGCGCTTTGCGGCTGGATCTCAATAGTTTATCGCATTGAACGCGTATTTCATTGACAGATATACAATTACGGTGAAGCATTGAAGTAGATTATAGCTTCGCTTGCGTTCTGCCAGAGGGTGCTTTATGTTGTAAAGCAATCTCTGGCCGCATCCGCCGATCAGGAGAACCGTTTGACGACGCTGGGCTCCGAAGGCTCCGAAATCCCGGCGCTGCACTCCCGCGCCATGGACAACCTCTCGTTCATCCGCGACACGATGGAGCGCGCCTCCTCGTTCACTGCGGTGCCCGGATGGGGTGGCGTGCTCATGGGCATGACCGCGCTCGGCGCGGCGGCCGTGGCGCGGCGGGCCGCCGGGCCGGACGAGTGGCTCACCGCGTGGATTGCCGCGGCCGTCCTCGCCGTCGCCGTTGGCTCGGCGGCCCTGGTCCGCAAGGCGCGCCGCTCCGAGGGCTACGTCCTCACCCAGCCCGCCCGCCGGTTCCTGCTCGGCTACCTGCCGCCCCTGTGCGTGGGCGCCCTGCTCACCATCGCCCTCTCCAATGGCGGCGTGGCGGGTCTCCTGCCGGCCACCTGGCTGCTCCTCTACGGCACCGGGCTCGTGACCGGGGGCGTCTTCTCGGTGCGCGTGGTGCCCATCATGGGGGCCTGTTTCATGGCACTTGGGGCCCTCGCGCTCTTCACTCCGGAGGAATGGGGCAACGTCTGGATGGCCCTGGGATTCGGCGTGCTGCACGTCGTGTTCGGGCTGATCATCGCCCGGAGGCACGGTGGCTAGGGGCGCGCAGGCCCGCCGTCCGGACGATCCGGGCAGGGAGCAGGCGCAGCGCGGCCTCGAGGGCTCAGCGGGGGGACGAGCCGCCAGTGGCGCGCTCGAGCTCGATCGGCTCATTCACGAGCGCATGCGGCTGGCCATCGTGAGCATCCTGTCCGTCCGGGACGCCCTGAGCTTCAACGAGCTCAAGCAGCTGCTCGGCACCACGGACGGCAACCTGAGCGTCCATGCGCGCAAGCTCGAGGATGCGGGGTACGTGAAGTGCGAGAAGTCGTTCGAGGGGCGCACCCCCCGGACCGACTACAAGCTGACCGATGCCGGGCGACAGGCGCTCGAGCGGTACTTGGCCCACATGGAAGCCCTGATCCGGGCCACGCGCGAGCGGTGAACGGCGGGCGCCCGCACGGCGCCCTTTTTCACGGAAGGAAACTTTGTGATGCAAAGCACTCGGCGGGCGACAGTGGCCACGGAACGCGACGAGCTGCACGTCGCCATCGTCATGGACGGCAACGGGCGCTGGGCGGAGGCGCACGGGCGTGCGCGCACGGCGGGGCACGAGGAGGGCGTAGAGGCGGCGCTTCGCGTCATCGAGGCGGCTCCCGGGTGCGGCATCGATGCCATCTCCCTCTACGCCTTCTCCAGCGACAACTGGCAGCGACCGGCCACGGAGGTGCACGCGCTCATGGGGCTCGCCGCCCGCTTCCTGCGCGAGCAGGCGGCCCGGGCCGTCGAGAGCGGTGTACGCCTCGAGGTGATCGGGCGCCGCGACCGGCTGCCCGCCCCGGTACGGCACGCCATCGCGTTCGCCGAGCGGGCCACGCAGGGCGGTCGGCGGCTGCGCGTCCGTGTCGCTCTCGACTACTCGGCGCGCGACGCCATCCTGCGCGCCGCACGGCGGCTCCCGGCCACGGTCGCGACGCACGAGTCGTTCGGTGCGCTGCTCGCGTCCGTGGATCGTGGGACGCCGGTGGCGCCCGTGGACCTGTTCATCCGCACCGGCGGCGAACGGCGCCTGAGTGATTTCCTGCTCTGGGAGTCGGCCTATGCGGAGCTGTACTTCGTGGACATGCCCTGGCCCGAGTTCGGGGCGGTGGACCTCGCCGAGGCGGTGGCGTGGTTTCGGGGGCGCAGCCGGCGGTTCGGTGGCCTGATGCCTCGCCGCGCTCACCCTGCCTGAGATCGGAGCCCGGATGTTCGTCGATCCCGCATCGAACGCCGGCCTGCTGCTGCGGGTCGCAGGCGTCGGCATCCTGCTGCTGGCCGTCGTCGGTAGCGCCGTGCTCCTGCTCGTGCTGCTCGTGTCGCTGCTGCGCAGGCGACCACGAGAGGCACGGTGGGCGGGCACGGCGCTCGCGAGCGTGCTGGGAGCGTGGGCGGCAAGCATGCTGCTCACCCTCGGGCTGCTGCGGGGGCGCACCATGGAGCCGGGTCAGGAGCTGGCCTTCTGCGGCTTCGACTGCCACCTGCACGTCGGCGTGCTGAACTTGACGCGGGGCGAGCGGCTGGGGGTGACACTCAGGCTCCGCAGCGACGCCAGGGAGGCGCCGGAATACCCGGCGCTGCTCGAGGTCGCGGTGGCGAGTGGCGATGGCCGGCGCTTCGCGCCGGTGGAGGGCGACATGGGTGGTGCGCTCGCGGCCGGCGAGTCGCGCGACGTACCGCTGCAGTTCGACGTGCCCGCCGATGCCCGCGACCTCAGGCTCGTGGCCAACTGGCGCAGTACGCCCGCCTGGCTGATGCCGGGGCCGGATCACGCAGCGGTGCAGCGTCGCACCGGCATCGCGCTGGCCCCACCGGAGGCACGGTGAGCGAGCGCTGGGTGGCTCAGGGAGTCAGTTCGATGCCCGATGCGACCAGGGTGATCTCCGTGGCGCTGCCATCGGCGTTGCGATGCATGGCCGCTCCCTCGGCCTCGAGATGGTCCACGTGATCCCTGTCATGATGCTTCGTGAGGATGGTGCCGACTGCCCTGACCTTCATGCCCTTCGAGTTGAGCGGGATGAAGAAGCCGTAGTCCTTGAACGTCACCCGTACACCCTTTTCGCCCGGCGCCGGCGCCACCTGCATCCAGCAGCCCTTCGATGTGCAGATGCGTTCCACCACGCCGGAGATGAAGATCGGCTCGCCCCGCGTCGCGTAGCTCTGGACGTCCTGCAGCACGCTGCCGAGAGGTACCGGGGCGCGGTCGGGCAGGGCCTCCCCGCGACGGATGACGGTGTCGGGCGACGTGGCGAGGAGCGCGAGGGCGGCGAGTGTGACGAACATGGGAGCTCCGAATCGAGGACGATGATCCTGGCGATGCTGCTCCGACAATCTACGCGAGCGCCGGTCGCATGCGCATGAGCCGGCGACACTGGCTCGCGCTGGCGGCCGGCGCGATGGGGAGCGGGCTGGCCATCGAGGCGTTCGGACCTGCCGCGCGCGAGGTCCTGATCACTCGCCGCGACGTGTACCTGCCGAACCTGCCGGAGGCATTCGAGGGCGTGCGCGTGGCGCAGGTCACCGACGTGCACCTGCCCGCGAACGGCGCGGCGGCCGCGCACGCCCTCGCGCTGCTGGCGTCCGAGCGGCCGGAGATCGTGCTGCATACCGGCGACCTGCTGGAGGATGCGCGCGCAACGGCCGTGCTCGCCGATTTCGCGCGCCGGGC
>JBJMOZ010000020.1:0-8538 GCA_045803465.1 Gemmatimonadales bacterium
GTGAGGCCGGCGATGCCGGACAGCTTGCCCCGCACCTCGTCGGCGATGCCGTCGGCGAAGTACTCGTCCGCGGCGGCGCCCTGGTTCTGGAACGGCAGCACCGCCACGCGGTTGCCGGCTGGCCCGCTCGGCGTCCCCGCCGCCGTGCCGCCCCGCGTCGCCAGGAACGTCGCGGACACGGCCCACAGGGCGAGCGCCGCGACGGCGGCGAACGCCACATTGCGCAGCGTGAATGGCCCCTTCGCGGCCGGCTGCTGCAGCATCTGCGTGGGCGGCGCCGCCACCGGCACCTGGCCCGAGCGGCTGATGATCGACTGTCGCGCCGACTCCAGCGCCGCCACGAACGCTTCGGTCGTCCCGTGACGCTCGCCCGCGCTCTTCGCGAGCGCGCGCATCACCACCGTGTCCACCTCGCCCGTGAGCCCCGACCGCACCTCGGAGAGGGCCTTCGGCATCTCGGTGAGGCTCCGCGTCAGCACGGCGCGGGCGTTGGCGCCCGTGAACGGCGGCTCGCCGCTCAGCATCTCGTAGAGCACCGCCCCGGTGGCGTACACGTCGGCCCGGCCGTCGACGTCCTTCTCGCCCGTGGCCTGTTCGGGGGACATGTATTGCGGCGTGCCCACCGCCAGGCCGGTCTTGGTCAGCGACTCGCCACCGCCGTCCTCCACCGCGCGCGCGATGCCGAAGTCGGCCACCAGCGCGTGGCCCTCGTTGAGCAGGATGTTGGCCGGCTTGATGTCGCGATGCACGATGCCGCGCTTGTGGGCATAGGCGAGCGCTTCGGCGATCTCACGTGCGAGCCGGAGCGCCTCCTCGGCGGGCAGCTTGCCGTCGCGCACCAGCCGCTCGCGCAGCGATTCGCCTTCCACCAGCGGCATCACGTAGTACAGCAGCCCGTCCGACTGCCCCGAGTCGTACAGCGGAAGGATGTGCGGATGCTGCAGCCGCGCGGCGATCTCGACCTCGCGCAGGAAACGGTCGGCACCCATCGTGGCCGCGAGCTCGGGCCGCATCACCTTCACGGCCACCTTGCGCTTGTGCCGCGCGTCCTCCGCGAGGTAGACGGTGGCCATGCCGCCTTCGCCCAGCACGCGCTCGATCTTGTAACGCCCCGCGAGTGCGCGCGTCACCTGCGCCACCTCGAACGCCCCGGTGCTGGCGATGCGCGGCGGCACCCCGGGGTCCGTCGGCGTCGCCGTGCCGCAACTCATGCAGAACTGTGCCGCTTCGGGCAGCGGAGTGGCACAGGACGGACAGGCACGCTCGGCAATCGTCACGGCTGCTTCCCCTTCGCCATCTGTTCGAACGGTGGATAACCCTTCAGGGACGCGAACGTCGGGTCGACGCGCAGCCAGCCGTCGGTAACGTAATAGCCGTGCTGCCGTGCCTTCGCCAGCAGGGCGAGCGCGGCATCGCGATCGCCCAGCGCGAGCTCCGTCTTGGCGGCGTTCACGAGGTTGTAGGCCTGCAGGCTGTAGCGATCCACCCGTGCCAGCGAGCGCTGCTCTTCGGCGCGCGCCTCGGCGGCACGGCCCAGGTACGCGAGCATGAGCGCGAACAGGCCGTGCAACTGGGGATCGTTCGGGGCGCCGGCCACCTGCTGCCGTGTCGGCGCGACCGCGGAGTCGGCATAGGCGCGCGCAAGCACCGTGTCGCCGCGCTGCCAGTGGAGAGTCGCGAGCGACTGGGCCCACCATGCGCGATCGTCGTCGAACGACGCGCTGTTCAATCGCAGCACCAGTTGCTGGCTGGCCTCGTCGAGCGCCCAGCCCGTTTCGTTGAACCCCGTCATCTGGGTGGCCAGGCGCGGGGCCGGCACGCCGCGCTGCACCGCGGCGCGGAGCACGCCCCGGGCGCCCTCGACGTCGCCATCGGCCAGGTACGCGATCGCCACCTGCTGGATGGTCTGCGTGTCCATCGGGCGGAACGGAAGCAGGGTGGTGCCGGCGGCCTTCGCCTCCGCGGCACGGCCGAGGTAGGTGTAGGCCGACATCAGGTTGTTCAGATTGCTCGACATGCGCGGCTCGAGGTCCCGCACGCGCTCGAACTTGGCGAGTGCCGAGCCCAGATCGCCCCGGTTCATGTCCTGCGAGCCGGAGCTCGAGAGAAGCCCCGCATCGTTCGGGGACTCCCGCAGCGCGAGGTCGATCTCCGCCGACGCGCCTTGTTCGTCCCCTGCCACGTTGAGCAGGTAGACGGAACGGGCCCACCGGGTCGCCCGAGCGGTCGATTGCAGCGTCACTGCGTGATCGAGCGCCGCCTTCGCGCGCGCCGCGACGCGCGGATCCCGGTTGCCGTTGGTGTAGAGATTGGAGCTCGCGATCACGAGGGCCGCCCACGCGCGCGCGTACGTGGAGTCGAGCGCCACGGCCTGCTCCAGCTCGGAGACGCCGGCGCGGAGCGTGGCGGGATCGGTGCCCGAGACGGACATCACCTGTCGTCCCCGCAGCCCGGCGCGATACGCCTCCTCGTTCTTCGTCGGCCAGGCCGCGAGCAGATGCTGCTCCTCTGCCGACGGCGTGATGCCCAGGGCGCCCCCGACGCCGGCGGCGAGCTCCGCCGAGACGCCGGGCAATGCGCCGTCCTCCACCGTCGCATCCTTCTGCCACAGCACCGCACCGGTGCGCGCATCGAGCAGCTTCGGCGACACGACGAACCGGCGCGACGCCCCGTCGCCCGTCCAGTGCATCTCCCCGGTCAGCAGGTAGTCCACCGACAGCTCGCGGCCGATCTCCACCGGCGACTTGGCGGAGTTGCGGTACTCGTCCACCGTGCCCGAGCCGATCACGGTGAGCGCGCTGAGGCCGAAGAGCCGGCCCCGGATATCGTCGACGATGCCGTTGAGGAGCGACATGTCCACGGCGGCCTGCTCGGCGCGGAACGGGAGCACGGCGAGCCGGTTGCCGCGCTTCGCGGACGGGTCCGGGGCCGCGGCACCGGGCGCACGGCCGCGCAAGGCGAAGAAGAGCGCCACCGCGGCGAGTCCCGCCACGAGCACGTTGCGTGGCGAGAGCCAGGCCGGACGGCCACGCGTCGGCGCGGCTGCCGCGACCATCTGCGTCGCCTGCACCGCCGGGATGGCCGGATGCGAAACGGACGACGGGGTCCGCATCGCGTCGATCGCCGCGACGAACTCCGTCGCCGATGCGAAGCGCTCGTCGGCGCTCTTGGCGAGCGCTTTCTGCACCACCGTGTCGAAGATCGGCGGCAGCGTGGCGCGCACCTGCACCAGCGGCGTGGGCCGCTCGGTGAGGCTCTTCGTCAGGATGACGCGCGCGTTCTGGCCCGTGAACGGCGGCTGCCCCGCGAGCATCTCGTACAGGATCGCGCCGGCAGCGTACAGGTCCGCCCTCCCGTCGATCGCTCTCTCGCCCGTAGCCTGCTCGGGCGCCATGTACTGCGGCGTGCCCACCGCCAGACCGGTCTTGGTGAGCGACTCCCCGGTGCCGTCCTCCACCGCGCGCGCAATGCCGAAGTCGGCGACCAGCGCATGGCCTTCGTTCAGGAGGATGTTCGCGGGCTTGATGTCCCGGTGCACGATGCCGCGCTTGTGCGCGTAGGCGAGTGCCTCCACGACTTCGCGCGCCAGTCGCAGCGCTTCGTCCGGCGCGAGCGCCCCGTCACGCTCGAGCTTCTCCTTGAGCGTCTCGCCCTCGACGTAAGGCATGACGTAGTAGAGCAGGCCGTCCGTCGCCCCCGAGTCGTGCATCGCGAGGATGTTGGGGTGATTCAGCTTCGCCGCGATCTGCACCTCGCGCAGGAAGCGGTCGGCTCCGAGCGTTGCGGCGAGCTCGGGCCGCATCACCTTCACCGCCACCTTGCGATCGTGCTTCGGGTCGTCGGCCAGGTACACCGTGGCCATCCCGCCCTCGCCCAGTACGCGCTCGATCTTGTAGCGCCCGGCGAGTGCGCGCGTCACCTGCGCCACCTCGAATGCCCCGGTGCTCTGGGTCCGCGGCGGCACGCCCGGATCGGTGGGTGTCGCCGTCCCGCAGTTCATGCAGAACTGCGCCTTCTCCGGCAGCGGCGTGGCGCAGGAGGGACACGCTCGTTCGACGACCGTCATGCTACTTCCCTTCCTTGAGCATCTGCTCGTATGCCGGAAACCCCTTCAGGGACGCGAACGTCGGGTCGAGCGACAGCCACCCGTTCGTCACGAAGTATCCCAGCCGGCGGGCCTGATGCAGATGCTGCACCGCGGCTGCCTTGTCGCCCAGCGCGACTTCGGCGCGGGCGGCGTTCAGGAGATGGTACGTGAGGTTGGAGGGACTCGATGACTGATTCAGGGCCACCGCCGCTTCCTTCCGCGCCTCCGCCACCCGCCCCAGGTAGGCGAGCTGCAACGCCAGCAGGCCGTGCAGCTGTACGTCGCCCGGGGCGCCCGCGATCTGCACCCGTGTGGGGACCAGTGCCGAGTCGGCGAAGGCACGCGCCCGCGCGGTGTCGCCCCGCTGCCAATGGAGCGTGGCGAGGCTCTGCGCCCACCACGAGCGGTCGTTGTCGAAGGCCGCGGGAGTCAGGCGCAGCGTGAGCTGCTGCTCGGCCTCTTCGAGGGCCCATCCCACCTCGAAGTAGCCGGTCATCTGGGCCGCCAGCCGCGGGGCCGGCGCGCCTTGCTGGAGCGCGGAGCGCAGCACGGCTCGGGCGCCCGCCAGATCCCCCGCCGACATGTAGACCATCGCGGCCGTCTGCACGTTGAGGAGGTCCTGCGGGGAGATCACCTGCAGCAGCGCCTGGGCCGTTGCCGTCGCGTCCTGGTCACGACCGAGGTAGCTGTACGCACGCGCGAGGTTGTTGAGGGTGGTCCGTTCGCGTGGATCGAGGTCACGAGCGCGCTCCAGGATGGTGAGCGCGCTGCCGATGTCGCCACGGCCGACCAGCGCGGTCCCCGCGAACTGGAGCAGCGAGACGTCGTTTGGCGTCTGCCGCAGTGCCTGCTCGATTTCCGACGCCGCAGCCGCCTCGTCGCCGATCACCCGTTGGAGGTAGGCCGCGCGCAGCCGGTGCGCCAGCGACGAGCCGGGCCTGAGGGTCTCCACGCGATCGAGCGCCTCCTTGGCGCGCGCGGCGACGACCGGATCGTGATTGCCGTTGAAATACAGGTTCGAGGCCGCCGTGGAGAGTCGGGCCCACGCGTCGAGCATCGTCGCGTCCAGCGCCACGGCCTGCTCGTACTCCTGCACCGCCGCGCGCGAGGAGACCGGATCCGCGTTGCCGGTCAGGGTGATCTGCTGGCCACGCAGGAAGGAGCGATAGGCGTCCACCTTCGTCGTGCTGCGCGTGGTCAACGCCGCCTGCTCTTCGGCGGTCGGCGTCACGCCCAGGTGCGGCGCCGCCCGCCGCGCGATTTCGCCCGGCAGCCCGGCCAGCGCACTGTCGGGCATGTCGACGGTCTCGGACCACCGCACCCCACCGGAGCGGGCATCGACGAGCTTGACGTCCGCCAGCACCCGGCGCTCGGCACCGCTGCCCACCCAGCGCAGCGTGCCATTGAGCAGGTAGTCCGCCGTCAGCTCGCGTCCGATGTCGGCCACGGACTTCGTGGTGTTCCGATAGCCATTGACGCTTGCGGCCCCGATAACCTTGAGCGCCGAGAGGTCCGAGAACCGGTTGCGCACGTCCCCCAGCAGCCCGTCGACGAGCACGACGTCGTCGGGCGCGCCCTCGCCGCGAAATGGCATCACGGCCACACGATTGCCGCTCGGCGGGCCACCGGCATCGACTGCGCCGCCGTTGCGCCGGCGCACCCCGAACACGACGGCCGCCAGCGCGAGCAGCGCGAGGCCGGCCAGAAGCGCGTTCCGCCGCGACGCCAGCGCGCGTCGTGGCCCCACCACCGGCATCGTCACGGTGGGCGGCGGCGCGATGGCCGGCACCATCCCCGACGGCGTCGGCGCTCCCTGCCGCAGCCCGTCAATCGCCGCCCCGAACTCCTCCGCCGTCGCGTACCGGTCGTCCGCATTGCGCGCAAGCGCCGTCAGCACCACCGCGTCCACCGTGGGCGGCAGGCCCGGCCGCACCTTCGACGGCGCCCTGGGCGACTCGGTGAGGCTCCTGGTCAGGATGGCGCGCGCGTTCGGCCCGGCGAACGGCGTCTCGCCCGTCAGCAGTTCGTACAGAATGGCTCCCGCCGCGTACACGTCCGCCCGGCCGTCGATCTCCTTCTCGCCCGCGGCCTGCTCGGGCGCCATGTACTGCGGCGTGCCCACCGCGAGCCCCGTGCGGGTGAGCGACTCGCCTCCCACGTCTTCCACCGCGCGCGCGATGCCGAAGTCCGCCACCAGCGCGTGCCCCGACTGCAGCAGGATGTTGGCCGGCTTGATGTCGCGATGGATGAACCCGCGCGAGTGCGCGAACGCGAGCGCCTCGACGATCTCCTGCGTGAGGCGGAGCGCGCGCTCCGGCGGCAGCGGACCCTCACGCGCCAGCCGGTCCTTCAGCGTCTCACCCTCCACGTAGGGCATGACGTAGTACAGCACCCCGTTCGCCTCGCCCGAGTCGTGCATGGGGAGGATGTGCGGGTGGCTGAGGCGGGCTGCGATCTGCACTTCGCGCAGGAAGCGATCGGCGCCGAGCGTCGCGGCGAGCTCCGGGCGCATCACCTTCACCGCCACCTCGCGCTGGTGCTTGAGGTCCTGCGCGAGGTACACGGTGGCCATGCCGCCTTCGCCCACCACGCGCTCGACTCGGTAGCGGCCAGCCAGTGCCCGCGTGACCTTGTCGACCTCGAACGTGCCGGTCGCCTCGGTGCGCGGCGGCACGCCGGGGTCGGTCGGCGTGGCACGCCCACACGTCATGCAGAACTGCGCCGCCTCGGGCAGCGGCGTCTGGCAGTTCGGACAGGCACGCACGGCACTCGTCACGTCACTGGCCCTTCAGAAGTGCCTCGTACGGGGCATGGCCCCGCAGCGAGCGGAAGGTCGGATCCAGCGGGAGCCACTTCCGCGACACGTAGTGCCCCCGCTGCAGCAGTTCGTTCAGGTGCACCATTGCCCGCTCGCGATCGCCCAGCGCCAGCTCGGCCTTGATGACGTTCAGCAGGTTGTAGTTGAACTGCGCGAACCCGAGGCTCGATGGGGCGAGTACCTTCTCGATCTCCGCCCGCGCCTCGGGCCCGCGTCCCAGGTAGGCCAGCATCAGGGCGTACAGGCTGCGCAGCTGCGGATCCGACGGTGCCTGCTTCACCTGTGCCGCGCTCGGGCCGAGCGCCGAATCCGCGTAGATGCGCGCCCGCGTCGTGTCCCCCTGCTGCCAATAGGTCGACGCCAGCGACTGCCCCCACCACGCCCGGTCGTTGTCGAATGCCGCCGGGGTCATCCGGTAGATCAAGGCGCGCTGCGCGGGTTCCAGCAGCCACGCCACTTCCTGGTAGCCCGCGAAGTACGCCGCCAGCGACGGCACCGAGATGCCCGTGGCGATCGCCTGACGGATCACCTCGCGCGCGCCGGACGTGTCGCCGGCACTCAGGTGCACCATCGCGAGGTATTCCACCGGCTGCATGTTGCCGGGCGCGAGCGCCACCGCCGCCGTGCCCGCCGCGACCGCGTCCTCCTGCCGCCCGAGGAACGTGTACACCTGCATCAGCGCGTACAGCGTGCTGTAGGATCGCGGATCCGAGGTTCGCGCCCGCTCGAGGTTCGAGAGGCTCGTCCCGAGGTTCCCCGCGTCGAGGTCGATGGCGCCGGCGTAGGCGAGCACCTCCGCGTCGTTCGGCGAGGTGCGCAGCGCCCGGTCCATCTCCACCCGGGCGCCGTTCGCGTCGCCACCCACCAGGAAGAGGTAGCGCGCCTTCGCCAGCCGGGTGCGGGCCCCGTCGGGGCTCAGCGCCACGGCGCGCTCCATCGCTTCCTTCGCCCGCTGCGCGGAGGCCGGGTCCCGATTGCCGTTGCTGTACAGCCGGCTCATCTGCATCGACAGCAGCGCCCACGCCTCGGTGAAGTTCGCATCCAGCGTGACGGCCTGCTCCAGGAACCCCACCGACGCCCGCAGGCTGGCCGGGTCGGTGTTCACGAGCGAGCGGCCCTTCAGGTACAACTGGTACGCCTCGACGTTGTCCGTCGGCCGGCGCGCCAGCTCCGCCTCCTCCGTCCCGCCGAGCGCCACGCCGAGCGCCCCGACCACGCGGCCGGCGATCTCCGACTGCACCTTGAACACGTCCGTCAGGTTCGCGTCGAAGTTCTGCTGCCACTTCACGTCGCCCGAGTGCGCGTCGATGAGCTCCGGCACCACCTGCACCCGCCGCTCGGCGCCGCTCCCCGCGTAGCGCACCTTGCCCGTGAGCAGGTAGTCGGCTCCCAGCTCGCGCGCGATCTCCTCGGGCGGCTTGGCGCTTCCCTTGTACTGCTTGGCACTCGCGGAGGCGATCACCGAGATCCCCTTCACGTTCGCGAGCTTGCCCCGCACCTCGTCCGCGATGCCATCCGCGAAGTAGTCGTCGGCGGGCGCGCCCTGGTTCTCGAAGGGCAGCACCGCGAGGCGGTTTGCTCCCGAGGGCATCGCCGCCGGCGCTTTCCCGCGCCCGCGCAGCGCGAGCCACGC
>JBJMOZ010000082.1:0-2600 GCA_045803465.1 Gemmatimonadales bacterium
CACCGTCGCGAAGCGGGGTGCCACGTTCCAGCGATGCCGGCAGAGCAGCTCCAGCAGCAGCACCGAGGTGCGCGACGAGGCGGTGCGCAGCACCGTCGCCCCGTGCAACTCCTCGGGCGGCCGGTCCGAAAAGAGCCGTACGCTGTGCACCGGACCGTCGCAGCTGATCGCGAGATCCGGCAGCAGGTGGTAGCGCGCAGCATCCCGGGCATACTCCACCGCGGACACCACGCTCACGTCGAGCTCGCCGGCCGCGAGCAGGTCGTTGAGCTCGCTCGCCGTGCCGGTCACCACCGACGCGGGCGACGGCACCAGTCCCCGATCGATGGCGCCGTAGATCGGATAGCAGTTGATCCAGGGAATCCGGCCAAGCCTCATGCCGCGTGCACCACCGGGAGCGACACGCTTCGCAAGGCCGGTTCCGGCGGCGGCTCGTCGAACTCGGCGCGCACCACCTGGTAGAGACTGTCGCGCTCCACCGGCTCGCGCCCCGCGCCGCGAATGAGCCCCACGAGCGACATGTAGGGCATGCCCATGTCGGTGCGCGCGCCCGCCTCGTGGTAGATGCGCTCGAACACCACCGTGCCCTCGACGTCGTCGCAGCCGAATGCGAGCGCGATCTGGGACAGGAACGGCGTCACCATAGGCCAATGCGTCTTGATGTGCGGAATGTTGTCGAGGAAGAGCCGCCCAATGGCGATGTTCTTGAGGTCCTCGTAGCCCGTGGTGGCCGAGCCGACACGGCCCAGCTCCTCGCCCAGTTCGTTGTTCTCGGGATGATAGGCGAGCGGGATGTAGGTCAGGAACCCGCCCGTCTCGTCCTGCAGCGCGCGCAGCGCCGAGAGGTGCTCGATGCGATCGTCGGCCGTCTCGACGTGGCCGTAGAGCATGGTACAGTTGGTGGGGATGCCCAGCTCGTGCGCCACCCGATGCACCCGGAGCCATTCATCGCCCGTCAGCTTCCGCTCGGCGATCGTGGCGCGCACGGCCGTGCTGAACACCTCCGCCCCACCACCCGGCAGGCTCGTCAGGCCGGCTGCCTTCATGGCCACCAGCACCTCGCGCTCGCTCGTCTTCTCGATGCGGGCGAGATGGGCGATCTCCACGGCCGTGAGCGCCTTGATGTGGATGTGCGGAAAGCGTTCCTTGAGCCCGCGGATCATGTCGGTGTAGTACGACAACCGAAGCTTCGGGTGCAGCCCGCCGACGATGTGGAATTCCCGCGTCGGGGCTCCCCGCGCCTGCTCGGCCTCGTGGAACACCTCCTCGAGGCTGCGGGTGTAGTTGCCCTCCTCCTTCGGCATGCGCGCGAAGGAGCAGAACACGCAGGTGTTCCGCAGGACGCAGACGTTCGTGGGGTTGATGTGCTGGTTCGCGGAGAAGAAGACGCGGGTGCCGTTGCGCCGCTGGTTGGCGAAGTCGGCTAGCATGCCCAGTCCGATGAGGTCGCCCGTGGCGTAGAGAGCCCGGGCATCGTCGGCATCGAGACGCATGCCGGCGAGCACCTTGTCGGCGATGGGCCGGAGCGAGGCATCGCGCAAGCGGCCGGGATCGAGGGTCGGCGCCATCCTATCTCCTTGGGGCAACACGAGTAACGTCAGGTCTCAATGTACACTGGCGCCTCGGCGCGGTGCCACTGTGGCCGGCCGGATGCGACACGGCCCCCGGCGATGAGCCGGGGGCCGTGGTCCGCCTCATTTCCAACCGCTCAGCGCTCGAAGCGTCGCACGGCCAGCGTGGCGTTGTGCCCGCCGAAGCCGAAGGCGTTCGAGATGGCCACGTCCACGTCCCGCTTCACCGCCTGGTTCGGCGCGCAATTCAGGTCGCAGGCCGGGTCGGCGTTGAACTGGTTGATGGTGGGCGGGATGTCGCCCGTGGTGGCCGCCAGCAGCGACACCACGAACTCCAGCGCGCCCGCGCCGCCGAGCAGGTGGCCGGTCATCGACTTGGTGGAACCGAAGATGAGCTGCCTCGCGTGCTCGCCGAAGACGGCCTTGACCGCCTGCGTCTCGGCGATGTCGCCGAGCGGCGTGGACGTGCCGTGCGCATTGACGTAGCCGACACGCGACGGCGCGATGCCCTGTTCGGCCAGGCACATCTTCATGGCCCGCTGCGCGCCCTCGCCCTCGGGCGCCGGTGCGCTCATGTGATACGCATCGCCCGAGAGGCCATAGCCCACCACTTCGCCCAGGATGGTGGCTCCGCGCCGATCGGCGTGCTCGAGACTCTCGAGCACGATGGCGGCACCTCCGTCACCGAGCACGAAGCCATCGCGGTCGATGTCGAAGGGACGGCTCGCGGTCGCGGGATCGTCGTTGCGGGCGGACATCGCCTTCATGTTGGAGAAGGCCGCCACCGTCAGGCCGGTCACGCAGGCCTCGGAGCCGCCCGTGATCATTGCATCCGCCATGCCTTCGCGGATCATGCGGTAGCTCTCGCCGATGGCATGCGCCGACGACGCGCAGGCCGAGACCGGCGCGAAGTTCGGGCCCTTGAATCCGTATCGCATGGACACGAGGCCGCCGGCCATGTTCGGGATGAACATCGGCACGAAGAAGGGCGACACGCGGTCGGGCCCCTTGGTGACGAACGCGGCACAG
>JBJMOZ010000118.1:0-5112 GCA_045803465.1 Gemmatimonadales bacterium
CATGCCGGCGATAGCGGCGACCGTGCGCTCGATCGCCGCCGGCGCGATCGCCCCCGTCTCCTGCAGTCCCTCGCCAAGGCGCGTGACGTCGGCGCGGTCGACGAGCCTGCGCCACCTGCCGTCCGCGAGGCGCTCGGCGACGTGAAATTTCACCGAGTTGGTGCCGACGTCGATGACCGCATGAACGGGCATGGTCATGCCTCCCCTATCGGCATGCCCACGAGCGCCTTGAGTGCGCGGGGATAGCTGATGTTCTCGAACCCGTCGAGTCCCATTGCGCGCACCGCGCCGAGCACGCGCTCGGCATCCTCCGATTCGATGGCGACGCTTCGCACCGGCTTGCCATCGGCGGTGACCTCGGTCATCTCGGCCGTGCATCCATCGATGGTGTAACGAACGCGGCGCTTGTGCACCGCGACGGCCCGCACGCCGTGCTCGGCCAGCGCCATGCGGAGTCTAGCGAGCGACATCGACCCCTCTGTCACCGGGAGCATCGCAACGCCGAGCGCGGCGCACAACTCGTGCACGACATCCGTCGAGAGTGGGAACGTGGCCTTCATGACCGGGCGCCACTGCTCGAGACCAGTGGGACCGACCTCGACGAGCGACTTGAGGTCCAGGAGATCGTCCCGGATCTTCACGTTCGCGTCGTTCACTGGGGAGAGGAGGTAGGTCTCATCGCTCTCCTGTACCTTCTCCGGCGTTCGGGCGGCAAACCGTTCGTCGGCAATGCCGAACCCGGCGCCGAACGTGCGCCACTCCCAACGCGGAATCATGGCATTCATCAGGGCGGTCTCCAGGTACCTGCGGTGCGAGGGCACACTGCAGCGGAATATGCGCCCGACGGGCGCGAGGGGGCATAGAGGTGGTGGTGGCACCAATATGCCCTGATCGGGCGATTACCTTCTACGCCATGTCGCCCAGCCACGCCCCCGGAATGTTCCGCATCACAATGATCGTCCTCTCATTGCTCGGCTCGGCCAGCGAGGCACGAGCGCAGCACGCCGGCGACAGCGTTCTGGTGGGCACGTGGAGTCAGACCGACTGGCAGATTCTCAGCGACAAGGTGCGCTGGGCCGCGGCACAGGGATACGACTCCCTGCCCCTCGGCATCGCGATCGCCGGCATCGCACGCAGCTTCGTCGGCACGCCCTACATGCCGGGCACGCTCGAGCAGCCAGGGCCGGAGCGGTTGGTCATCAATCTTCACGAACTCGACTGCGTCACGTTCGTCGAAAACGTGCTGGCACTGACAGCCCTCGTGCGGCGCGACGGAGCTGGGGTGCTCGACGATCCCGGGGTGGCGCAGTCACGATACGAGGGCTATCTCCGGCAACTCCGCTACCGCGGCGGCGCGGTCAATGGCTATGCCAGTCGCCTGCACTACTTCACCGACTGGCTGCGCGAGGGACAGTCGGCCAGGCGCCTGCGGCTCATCACGCGCGAACTGGGTGGCGAGGAGGAGTGGCAACCCGTCGATTTCATGTCGGCGCACACGGGGTCGTATCCGGCGCTGGCCGACGGCGCCGCCATCGAGGCGATCCGCGACGTGGAACATCGGCTCAATGCCGGACCGCCGCGCATCGTGCTTTCCAAGGATCGCATCGCCGCCGTCACCGACAGCATCCACGACGGCGACGTGATCGCCGCGGCCTCCACCGTGCCCGGGCTCGACGTGGTGCACACGGGGTTCGCCGTGTGGGAGCACGGCCAGCTGCACCTGCTGCACGCGCCCCTCAAAGGCACCACGGTGGAGATCTCCACGCTTCCGCTCGCCGAGCGCATCCAGGCGATCTCGAGCCAGAGCGGCATCATGGTCGCGCGTCCGCAGGCCGCGTGGTTCGAGCCGCATCGCTGATCAGGGATCCCCGGCGGTGGCGGCGGTGTCCCATCGTGGGACCCTGGCGGAGCCCCGAACTCGTCCTTCCTGATCCTGCTCAACCCCGGTAGCGGCAGTGGCGGCGCGGATGATACCGTCTCGGAAATCGCTTCGATCGCCCACCGGGCGGGCGCACATGCGCAGATCGAGGTGATCGACGATCCGGATGCCTTGCCGCGCATGGTCGCCCGTGCCCTCGCCGGCGGCGTGGACACCGTGGTCGCCGGCGGCGGCGACGGCACCGTGAGCAGCATCGCCTCGCTGCTTGTGGATACCCAGGCGCGACTCGGCGTTCTGCCCCTCGGCACACTCAATCACTTCGCCAAGGACCTGGGACTGCCGCTCGACACCGAGGCCGCCATGGCGGTGGTCCTGGGCGGGCACGTCGCGCAGGTGGACGTCGCCGAGGTGAATGGCCGCACCTTCCTGAACAACTCCAGCATCGGTCTCTATCCGCGCATGGTGCGGATGCGGCAGCGCGTGGAGGCCCACGGGGTGCGCAAGTGGCTCGTTGCGACGCGCGCGTTGTTCGCCGTCATGCGCCACCGGTCGGACCTTGCCGTGCGTCTCACCATCGACGGCGAGACGGTGTCGCGCCGTACGCCGCTGGTCTTCATCGGCAACAACGAGTACCGCATGACCGGTCTCGACCCGGGCACGCGTCCCTCGCTCACCGGCGGCATCCTGTCGGTATACGTCCTTCACGCCACCGGATGGCGGGACCTGTTCCGGGCGGCGTGGCACGTGATGAAGGGTCGGGTGGACGAGGAGGACACCATGGACGTGTACCGGCTCTCGGAAGCGACGATCGAGTTGCGCCGGCCACATGTCGAGGTGGCCCTGGACGGCGAGGTGGTGCCGCTGGCCACGCCATTGCACTATCGCCTGCGGCTGCAGGCCCTGCGGGTGCTGGTGCCGCCGCCCGCCACCTAGGTCGCGTCGGCGCCGTCCGCCTCCAGTGCGGCCAGCGTCTTCGCGCAGCTCTCGCAGACGAGCTGCCGCGACACGCCGCCACGTTTCCAACTCGGCCCCAGATAGAACGACTGCTCGTGACCGCAGTGCGGGCAGGCGCCCCGGATGGCGCGCAGGCGCGCTCCCGGCGCCAGCCGACGGCCCGCGATCACCAGACCACCGAGGAGCGCGAGCGGCACCCCGGCGAAGTGCACGATCGGGATCGGCAGGAAGACGAGGGCGAGCAGCACGCCGAGCCCGAGGGCGATGCCGGCGGAGCGCAGCCGCGCCGAGCCGTCGGGAATGGCCAGCACGGCCACCCCGGGGGTCCGCGGGCCACCGCGCCAGGCTTCGAGCGACACCGGGCGTTCGATCAATGATCCATCATGCGTCATGACGGCCTCCTGCAGGAGCATACCCGCCTGCTGTGGACTTCGCTGCACCCGGATGCCACCTTTCGGCCTCCCATGACATTCACCATCTCCGACACGACGCGCGCTGCCCGCACCGCCAGCGCCTATGACATTGCCTCGTGGGTCCTCGCCGGGACCGCCCTCATCCTCATTCTCAAGCTGCACCTGCTGCCGGCCCTGCTGGGCGGTCTGGCCGTGCACGAGCTGGTGCACGCCATCGCCCCGACGCTGACGGCGAAGGGCAGCAGCAAGGAGACGGGCCGCATCTTCGCCGTGGCGGTGCTCGCACTGGCGGTGGTGGCGGGTCTCACGCTGTTCACGCTGGGTGTGCTGGCCTTCTTCCGCAGCGATGCCGGCAACCTGGCCGTGCTGATGGGCGGCATGGCCGACATCATCGAGACCTCGCGCAACATCCTGCCGGCGTGGGTCACCGAGAGGCTGCCGGAGAACGCCGACGAGCTGAAGGTGGCCGCGAGCGGCTGGCTGCGTTCCCACGCCGGGGACCTCACCTCGCTGGGCGGCGGACTCACGCTCTCCCTCGTGCATGCGCTGGTCGGCATGGTCATCGGCGGCCTGGTGGCACTGCAGCACGCGCGCCCATCGGGACGCTCGGCGCCGCTGTCGCGCGCGCTGGGCGAGCGCATGCTGCGATTCGGCAAGACGTTCCGGCGCATCGTGTTCGCGCAGGTGCGGATCTCGCTGCTGAACACCGCGCTGACGGCCATCTATCTCGCGGTGCTCCTGCCGATCGCCGGCATTCACCTGCCGCTCGTAAAAACCATGATCGCGGTGACGTTCATCGCGGGCCTGCTCCCGGTGATCGGCAACCTGGTCTCGAACACCGTGATCGTGACGCTGAGCCTGTCGCACTCGCTGGCGGCGGCGCTGGGTTCGCTGGTGTTCCTTATCGTGATCCACAAGCTCGAGTACTTCGTGAACGCGCGCATCGTCGGCACCGAGATCCGCGCGAGCGCCTGGGAGATCCTGGTGGCCATGCTGGTCATGGAAGCCGCGTTCGGCCTGCCGGGCGTGGTGGCCGCGCCCATCTACTACGGCTACCTCAAGAATGAGCTCTCCGCCCGCGGACTCGTCTAGCCCGCCCGGGCGCCTCGAGCGCATCGCCCTCCGCTTCACCGACTTCGCGGAGCGCTGGCTTCCCGACGCATTCGTCTTCGCACTGCTGGCCACCCTCGCCGTCGTCGGCGCGGGACTGACCTACGGCGCCGCCTCTCCGGCGCGGATCGCGGAGATCTGGGGCCGGGGATTCTGGTCGCTCATTCCCTTCACCATGCAGATGGCGCTGATCGTGATCACGGGCAGCGTGGTCGCGACCGCGGCCCCCGTCCGGCGCGCCATCGACCAACTAGCGGGAATTCCGCGCGGCAACCGCAGCGCGGTGGTGTTCGTGGCACTGACGGCGATGCTCACGTCGTGGTTCAACTGGGGCTTCGGGCTCGTGTTCACGGCGGTGCTGGCTCGCGCAGTCGCCCGCCGGGTGCGTGGTGTGGACTATCGCACCCTCGCCGCGTGCACCCTGCTCGGGCTCGGCAGTGTATGGGCCCAGGGCCTGAGCGGCTCGGCGGCGCTGCAGATGGCGACCCCCGGCATGCTGCCCACCGGCATTCGCGACGTCGTCGCGGGAGGCGCCCCCGGTGCGGCAGTGGTGCCGGACGGGATCATTCCGCTGACCAACACGATCTTCCTCTGGCAGTCCCTCGCCTCGGTGGCCATCGAGATTCTGGTCGTGACAGCTCTCATCGCCATCATCGTGCCGACCGGCACCCGGGTTCGCACGGCGAGTGACCTCGGAGTGTCACTCGACGAGGCACCGGCGACAGCTGCGTCGCATGACACGGTGCGCACGCCTGG
>JBJMOZ010000190.1:0-15078 GCA_045803465.1 Gemmatimonadales bacterium
CCCCGGCGACTTCGGTGACGACCGCGCCTACCTCGTGCGCCACGGTACCGTCTGCGCCCAATACCCGTGGCCCGCGACCCCCATCGAACGCGAAGCGTTCCGTGGCGTCGTCACCGATCACCTCGCCGAACCCGCACCGACGCCCTGGCCACTGCCACTGGAACGCATCGACGAGATCCTGATGATGATGGCCTGGTTCCGCCGCCACCCGGATTCCTTGCGGCGCACGTCGAGCTACGAGGAGTGGGTCTAGCGACGGGACGGCGGGAGCGACGGAGCCGTGCTGGACCGGGCGGGGTGCCCGCAGTGGGCGCGTTTGGCGGCGCCCCTGCCGTTCGACCATCCACTCACACGACGCGCAACACCAGCGCCCGGCGCGCGCACCCCGCCCGATCCCTTTTCCCGAGTGCCAACAACAACAACACCAAGCACTTGCCAGCCGACTAATCCCCGAACACCGTCCGCTTCCCGAACGCACCCGCTGCAATCCTCGGTCGGACGCTGGCACCCGCCCTGCCCCTCCCGACGGCATGCTCGCCGTCCTGCTCGCACTCGCTGCCGCCGTTGCCGTGCCCGACACGGCACGCCTCGGCGTGGTCGGCAGCCGCGTCGCCACGCCTGCGCGCACCGTGGTCTACCCGCTGAGCGCGCGTCGGGAGGGCCGCTGGCGTACGCAGCGCATCGCGATCACCGGCAGCTTCAGTCGCTCGCTCCCCGACGCCCTGCGCGAGGCCCTGCCCGATTCGCTGCTGAGCCCGCACGAGCGCCTCGTCATGGCACTCGATCTGGCGGCGCAACTGCGCTGGCAGGTCGACTTCACCCGCGACCTCGATCCCGGCGACCGCTACGCCATCCTGTTCGTTCGCTTGATCGACGAGCAGGGCGAGACACGCTACGGCCGCGTTGACGGCGTCGAGCTGTTTCTCGGCCGCGAGCACGTCACCGCCTTCGCGTTCGACGGGCCCGACGGCCGCATCCTCTACTTCGACGACCAGGGCCGCTCCGTCGAGCGCAATTTCCTCAGCTCGCCGATGGACGTGGAGCGCGTCACGTCCGGCTTCACCAGCGCGCGCTTCCACCCCGTGCTGCGGCGCTGGCGCGCGCACGAGGGCATCGACTACGGGGCGAGCACGGGCACGCCCGTGCGCGCGGTCGCGGAGGGCACCGTGGCGCGTGCTGGCTGGGCCGGTGGGTACGGACAGCTGGTCGAGATCCGGCATCCGGATGGCGTAGTGACGCGCTACGGCCATCTCTCGCGCATCGCCGCGGGCGTGAAGGCGGGGGCCACCGTGTCGCAGGGCGATGTCGTCGGCGCGGTGGGGCGGACGGGTCTCGCGACGGGGCCGCACCTGCATTTCGAGCTGCGCGTCCACGGCCGCGCCACCGACCCGCGCCGCCTGCCCCGCGACGGAGGGCGCCCCATCGCAGAGGACGACCGTATCGCGTTCCTGCTGCAACGCTCCAAGGCGCGCCTCATGCTCGCTGATCCGGAGCGCGAAGTGGCACAGCTCACGGCCGCGCCATGAATCGTCGACTCGCTCGAGGTCTCGCCATGCGACTGATGCTGAACGGTCTTGCCGCACTCCTGCTCACCACGCCGCTCGTCGCGCAGACCACGCTGGCGGCGGCCGCGGCGAACGAGCCGCAGCTGAGCGACAGCGCGCTCGTCGCGCGTGGCCGCACGCTCACCGCGTGGCTGTTCGCCGGCGAGGCCGACTCGATCGTGGCGTTGCTGACGGACGCCGCCCGAACGAAGGGCGGCGGCAGGGAGGGCGTCCTGCAGATGAGTGCCAAGCTCGCCATGGCACTCGGTTCGGAGACGGCGCTCATCGAGGAAAAGATGACGCGCCGCAACGGTAACCGGCAATACTGGCGGTCGGCGACCTTCGAGCTGTTCGTCGCCGAGCCGTTCGTGGTCCGCTGGGTCTTCGATGCTGCCGGCCACGTGATGGGCGCCGGACTCAACCCGCTGAGCCAGGCGCCCGCGCCGGATCCGTGACCGGCGCTAGGGCGTGTTCCGCCCGATCGCCATCGCCGCGCGGACGGCCGCGTACGCATCGACCACTCCGCCCGTCGCCGACAGGTCGCCGAAGCGCACCATGTCGCCTTCCTTGCCGCCCGGACGCGCCACCATCTTGTCCGGATACCGCGCGGCCGACTCGATCAGGATGCGCTTCACGTCCGTCCCGGTGAGCTGCGGGAAGTAGCTCATCAGCAGCGCGGCCACACCGCTCACGACGGGCGCCGCCATGCTGGTGCCGCTGTTGCGCTCGTAGCCGCCGCCCGGCACGGTGGACAGGATGTCCACGCCGGGTGCAAAGAGGTCCACCTGCGCGCGGCCGTAGTTGGAGAACGACGCCGCGAGCTGATCGCCGCCTTCCCAGGACGAAGCCCCGACCTCGATCCAGTTCTTCGCCCGGCCGCCATCGAGATAGATCGCATGCGGGAAGTTGGGCGCCGTCGCGAGGTCCTCGCCATCGTTGCCGGAGGCGTGCACGAGCAGGACGCCCTTGGATTCGGCGTACTTCACGGCCTCGTCCACTGCGCGCTTGTCGGGCGAGAAGCCCTTGCCGAAGCTCATGTTGATGATCTGTGCGCCGTTGTCGACGGCGTACCGAATGCCGTTGGCCACGTCCTTGTCGCGCTCGTCGCCGTCGGGTACGACGCGCACCGACATCAGGCGCACCTCGGTGGCTAGGCCCTCCGCGCCCGCGGTACCCTGCCGCACGGCGCCGATGATCCCGGCGACGTGCGTGCCGTGGCTCGCGTCGGGCCCCGTGACGTCGCGGTTGCCATAGGCCCGCTGCGACACGTTTGTCGGATCGTCGCCCACGATGGGGCGCGGGTTGTACGCCGGGTTGAGATCGTACTCCATCCGGTCCTGCACGTCCTTCGAGGCCTTGTCGAGCACCTGCGGTGTCACGCCGCCGCCCGCCAGGCGCAGGTACATGTCGCGCGCCGCGGTAAGCGTATCGGACGTGGGCACGAAGGCCGTCACCCGCTCGATCGTCAGCGAGTCGCCGGGCATGGCGCGCTGCAGCACGCGGGTGGAACCCACCCAGACCGCCGCGATCCGCTCGATCTGGCTCGCCTCCATGCGGGCTTCCTCGCGCTTCGCGTTGAACTCGGCGGTGATCGTCGCGCACTCGGGCGCCGACGCGCCGGCGCGCTCGCAGCGCGCGTACTCGCGCGTGAGCTCGAGCGTTTCGTGCTCGACGTTTCGCCCATCCGGGCCGCCGAGGAAGTTCCAGCCGCGGGTATCGTCGACCAGGCCGTTGCCGTCGTCATCGCGGCCGTTGCCGGCCACCTCGCGCGGATTGGTCCAGAGGCGCTCGCGCAGGGCCGCGTGCGCCGTGTCCACGCCGCCGTCGAGCACGGCGACCACCACGGTCCGCGCCGGCTTGCGTCCGGCGAGGAGCTCGCGCACCGCGCGACGGGCGCCCGTGCCCTGTATGCCGTCGGTGGCGGCGTCGAGCAGTTGCCAGTCGGCCGGCGCCGAATCGAGGGCCGGGACGGGCGGTGCCGTCGGGCTGCTGCGCGCCACCGTCGACGGCGCGGGCGCCGTCGAGGGAGACGAGGGTGACGAGGGCGCGGCGCAAGCCGCCAGGGCGAAGGCGAGAAGCCACGAACCACGCATGCGATGCTCCAATCTCGAAAACGAATGTCCAGCGCCGGGACGAGACTACTGCCCCGCAGCGTCCTCGCCAAGCACGGCGCTCCAGCATGCCGGAAGGCGCTCGAGTCGCGCCCCATCGGGGCACGCCTGACTGACCGGCCACCCCGTCCAGATCCGTACGGCGTCGTCGTAGGCCCGGAAGGCCACGGCAGGTACGCCTCCGTAGGTACCCGCGAGCCACGCGGCCTCGACGCGAAGCTCGACCTGCCATCCGCTGGACGCCGACGTGGCCCGCACGTCCCAGCCCTCGCCGCCGCGCGCGGGACCGAGGCGCCATGCCGGATCATCGCCGGGGAGTTGCCAGCGCCCGTGCACGCCGCGGAGCACCTCGCTGCTGTCCAGCACGCGCCGGATGACCCATTGGCTGTCATCGTGGCCCGGCGCCGGGGAACGGTCGCCGATGGGATCGAGCAGGAGCGCGAACTCGTCGCGCCAGGCGGCCGTGCTATCGGGCAGCGCGGCTGCGACATAGACCCAGTCGCCAGAACGGCCCATCCAGACTGAGACCGATCCCCGCTGCGTCTGCATCTGGAGAATCGGGGGCCCATACTCGCCCGTGCCGATGACACCGTCGAACACCGGCGCCTGGGCGAGGACTCGCAGCGGCACGGTGTCGGCCACGGCGAGCAGAAGCACCAGACTCAGCATGGTTTCACCATGAAACTTCCCCCGGTGGCCCCTCGTCCGGAGCGCACCATTTTCCCGGACCGCTCATGCGCCTGCTCCTGACCGGCCTCACGGCCCTGATCCTGACCAGCCCCCTCGCGGCGCAGGTCACCCCATCGACCTCCGTACCGGCCGAAGTGAAGCAGCTCGCGTTGGGCCATCAGCTCACCGAATGGTTCCTGGCCAGCAGGATGGACAGCATCGTGGCCCGCATGCCCGACGACGTCAAGGAAAAGTCCGGCGGCGTCGCGAGTCTCCAGAAGGCGCGCGCTCAGCTCGCCATGCGCGGCGGCGAGGAGGCCAAGCTCCTCGAGGAGAAGATGACGCGTCGCAAGGGGCTCGCGCAGTACTGGCGCTCCGCGATGTACACCGAGCTGCCGCAGGAGCCGATCGTGGTTCGCTGGCTCTTCAGCGACGAGTCGCAGGTGGTGGGCTTCGGCCTGGGCCCGCTCAGCCAGACGCCCGCGCCCGACCAGTGATCGTCATGCGTCGTCGGTGAGCGGCACGAGCCGGCCGCGCGGCGGAATGCCCGGCTCCAGCTCGAGAATGCCGACCGACGGCAGCAGGTCGAAACGCTCCCGGCCCGCCGCGCCGGGGTTCATTGCCGTCACCACCACGTCCACGAGCGTCAGCAGCGGCTTGTGGGTGTGGCCGAACACCAGGATCTCGGCGTCGGGGAACGCGGCGTTCAGCTTCTCCGGCGTGGGGCTGCCGAACTGGTCCCCGTGCGTCACGACGATCTCGAAACCGTCGAGCTGCACATGCGCCACCTTCGGCAGCTTCTCCCGCACGTCCCAGCCATCCGTGTTGCCGTAGACCGCCGTCACCGGCGCCAGTGCCTCGAGCGCCGTGATGATGTCCAGCGTCCCGACGTCGCCGGCGTGGAGGATGTGATCGACCTCCTGGAACACGTCGAACACCTCGGGACGGAGCAGGCCGTGCGTGTCGGAGATGACGCCGAGCCGCATGCGCGGTCAGCCGTTCCCGGGCGGCGTGGCCGCGTCGGCCATGCGCGCGCGCAGGGCGGCGACGAAGGTCCGCGCATCCTCCCGATGTCGCCGGCCCATGATGAGCGTCAGCTCGTTGGGCACATGCGACGCGAACGCCGTGAAGGCATCGGTGCGTCGCGCGGTCAGGCGAAGCCGGTTCCGCAGCAGCCCGGGCGAGAACACGGCCGACACGATCGCCTCGTAGGGCACCGTCACCGCCGTGGTCCCGGCGTCGTCGAGCACCAGCCGCAAGCCGTCGTCGGTCAGCTCGGCGCGACCACTCGCACGGCGGCGCGGCGCGCTGAAGACGAGCCTCGGTTCCGCATGCAGTTCGTCGGCGGAGTGCGAGATCGCGAAGGGAATGGTGTGCCGCATGGCGTCAGTCGCCCTCCCAGCGACGGGCGATCGTGATCTCGAGCCCGAGCTGGTCGAGGAGGCGCTGCACCAGGAAATCGACCAGGTCCTCGATGCGTGTCGGGCGATGATAGAAGCCCGGCGCCGCGGGCACGATCGTGGCCCCCGCCTCCGTGACGGCGGTGAGGTTGCGCAGGTGCACCAGCGAGAGCGGCGTCTCGCGCGGCACCAGGAGCAGGCGGCGGCGCTCCTTGAGCGTGACGTCGGCGGCACGCTCCACCAGCGAACGGCTCGTACCGTGCGCGATGGCTGCCACGGTGCCCATCGAGCAGGGACACACCACCATCCCGGCCGTGCGCTGCGAGCCCGAGGCAGGCAGCGCGCCGCGATCGCCGTCGTCGAAGAGACGCACGCACGACCAGTCGCCGCCGGTGGCCGCACGCAGCGCCGCCTCGTCGGCGATGCCGCACTCGTCGCGAAGCAGCCGATAGCCGTGCGACGAGACGATGAGCCAGGTCGGCCGCCTGGCCTCCACCAGCACCTGCAGCAGGCGCACGCCGTAGGGGGCGCCCGACGCGCCGGTCAGCGCGAGCACGATGGGAAGCTCAGCCACGTTTCCACCCTTCATCGCACGATCCAGTCGAGCAGCGCGAAGGCGAACACCGTCACGCTCATCACCGCATTCATCGTGAAGAATGCCTCGTCGAGCCGCGACAGGTCGTCCGCGCGCACCAGGCGGTGCTCGTACACGAGCATGCCCGCTGCGACGGCGAGTCCGGCGAAATACACCGCGCCGAATCCCGTCGCCCAGCCGAACAGCGCGAGGGCCGGCACCGTGACGGCGTGCAGCGACTTGGCGAGCAGGATGGCGCGCGGCACGCCCAGGCGCACCACGGCACTGCGGAGGCCGGTGCGGCGGTCGAACTGCTCATCCGGCAGCGCGTAGAAGATGTCGAAACCCGCCACCCACGTCGCCACCCCGAGCGTGATGACGAGCAGCAGCCACCACGGCTCACTCCAGCGGCCCGTGACCGCGAGGTATCCGCCCACCGGCGCGATGGCGAGGCTCGCGCCCAGCCACAGGTGCGGCCAGTAGGTGAAGCGCTTCATCACGCTGTAGCTCATCACCCAGGCCAGGGCGACCGGGCTCAGCCAGCCACACAACCGGTTGATGGCCCATGATGCGGCCACGAAGAGCACGGCGGCCACCACGATCGAGGCCCACGCCTGCCCCACGCTGAGCGTGCCCTGCGGCAGTTCCCGGTGCCGATTGCGCGGGTTGAGTGCGTCGAAGTCTCGGTCGGCGACGCGGTTGAAGCCCATCGCCACCCAACGCGCCGCGCTGAATGCCACGATCACGAGTCCCACGGTGCGCCACGTCACCGGCGCCGCATGCGCGGCGGCCAGCACCCCCAGCAACGCGAATGGCAGCGCGAAGAGGGTATGCGGGAGCTTGACGAAATTGGCGTAGCGCACCAGCAGCGACTGTCCCCGGAGGATCTGGCCCTCGGGGACGGGCACGGCGGAGGAAACCGCCGCCGGGGAGCGGTCGAGCTCGGAGTGGGTCGTCATGGACTCGGGGTTGGGCGTCTCGGGGGCGCGCACCTCAGGCTCGTGCACCCAGGTGAAGCGCGCATGCGCCGCCGAGCAGCCGATCGAAGGTGACCCCGTGGAATCCGGCCTGTTCCATCCGCTGGGCCAGTGCGCGGGGATCGGGGAACACCCGAGTCGACTCTGGAAGCCATCGGTAGGCGTTTCTATGTTTCGACACCGCTTCGCCAATGGCCGGCAGGACGTGGTCGAAGTACAGGTCGTACATTGCCCGGTACGGCTGCCACGCCGGCTGCGACATTTCGAGGATCGCCAGTCGTGCGCCTGGCCGCAGCACCCGCGCGATTTCCCGGAGGCCTGCATCGAGATCCACCAGGTTGCGCATGCCCCAGCCCACCGTGACGCCGTCGAATACGGCATCGCCGAACGGGAGCTCGAGGGCGTCGGCCGTGACCGGCACCATCCGCGGCGCCTTCGCGACGCCGAGGCGCAGCATGTCCGGCACGAAGTCGGCGCCCACCACCCGGCCGCGGAAGCCCGGTTGGCGCGCCAGGACGGCCGCGAAGTCGAGCGTGCCTGCGCAGAGATCGAGATACGTGCCGTCGGGTGTGCGCTCCCATCCGAGCCGACGCACGGCACGCTCCCGCCAGCGCTGATCGAACGAGAGGCTGATGATCCGGTTCAGCCGATCGTACGTCGGGGCAATCGCGGTGAACATCGCGCGGACGTAGGCGCGCTTCTCCGCCCCGCCGTGAACCGGTAACTGCAAATCTGATGCGGACATGCGCGCCCAAGTTAGCGGCGATGAAAGCACGCCCGCAATCCCGGACGCTCAGTGGCTGACGTCGCCACCAACTGGCCCACGCTGACGGACCAGGAAGTCGTGGTCCGGGCCCGCGAGGGCTCCGAGCGCGCCTATCGGGAGCTCGTGCGCCGCTACGAGCGGCCCATCTTCTCGCTCATCTACCGCATGGTGCGCGACCGCGAGCTCGCCGAAGACCTGGCGCAGGAAACGTTCGTCAAGGCGCTCAACGCGCTCGACAGCTACCGGCCCGAGTACAAGTTCTCGAGCTGGATCTTCAAGATCTCCAACAACGCCGCGATCGATCACCTGCGCCGCCGCGAGCTCGACACCCTGTCGCTCGAGGGCTCGCCGCATGCCGCCACGCCCGATGCCATCGAGGCCACCGCGCTCCAGATCGGCGACCGGGGCGAGACCCCCCTCGACGTCGTGGAAGCCAAGGAGCTCGGTGGCGAGATCGAACAGGCCATCGCCCGGCTCCGGCCCGAGTATCGGCAATGCATCCTGCTGCGCCACGTCGAAGGCCGGGCCTATGAAGAGATCGCCGAGATTCTCGACCTGCCCCTCGGCACCGTCAAGACCTACATCCACCGCGCCCGTAACGAGTTGCGTGCGTACCTGGCGCATCTGAGGGAGTAGAACAATGCAACGTGGAACGTGCTGGATTCGCGTGAAACCCAACGGGAGACCCTCGCGTATGTGGGGCAGACTATGACGCGCGCCTTCGACCAGCACCTCACCGCCGACGAGCTCGACCTCGTTCTCGAGAACGGGGTGACGGAGTCCGTCCGGGCGCACCTGACGACGTGCCCGGACTGCAGCCGCCTCGTGGCGGCCGACCGGCACCTCGTGCACGAGCTCACGCGGCTCGCACTGCACGTGCCGAGCGCCGGGTTCGAGGATCGCGTCATGGCGGCGGTTCGGATCACCGAGCCGCTCACTGCGACGGCCGCGATGCGCCGCCGCGTCTTCTCCACCCGACGGTCCCTGCTCACGGCAGCGACGCTCGTCCTCGGCCTCATCGGCTCGATGGGCGCGAGCGTCGCCTGGTCGCTCGCCCATCGCGACGCGCTGCTCGCCTTCGGCCACGCGCTGAAGGACGGCGCGTCGCGCATGGTGTGGACGACCGTGCAGAGCCTGGCGACGAGCCTCATCGAGCAGCCGTGGTATGCCGGCGTGCGCGGAGTGCTCGACACGCCGGAACGGCTCGCGTTCGCCCTGGGCGCAGTGGTCATCGGCTGGCTGGGCGGCATGCTGCTGCTCCGCCGGCTGATCGCCCTGCCGGATCATCGGGTGGCCCATGAGAGCTTCTAGCCCGCTCTTCCGGCGCCTCCTCGGCGTCCTGCTGGTGCTCGCCGGCCCCTCTCGGGCCGCGGCCGAGGTCACGCCCGGCACCATCATCCGCGACGTGTGGGAGTTGCTGCAGCAGCAGGTGAGCGGCGACTCGTCGCGCACCGAACAGTCGAAGCCGCGCCCGCGCGTCCTCGAGGGAGATGGACCGGGCGCGGTGACGCTGGACCTCGACGACGTCGCGCATCCCATCTCCCTCGAGCAGCACATCCGCGAGGCCGTGAACCGGCCCGATGCCGAACTCCGCATCGGCGTGCCCGGCGGTCAGGCCCGCCTGGGCGATTTCAGCATCGGCTCCGACCAGATCATCAAGGGCCACATTCTCGTGGTGCGCGGCGACGTCACGGTGACGGGCCGGCTCGACGGAAACCTCGTCACCTGGCAGGGCGACGTGATCGTGCAGCCGGGCGCCGTCATCACCGGCGACGTGCTCGCCCTTGGCGGTGAGGTCCGCGCCCTCGGCGGCGAGATCACGGGCGCTTCCCGCACCCTCTCGGCGCCGCTCGTTACCGGCGTGGTGGCGACGCCGGAATCCACGGGCACCCGCGTCCTGCGGTGGCTCGCTGGCGTGGCGGGCGTCTTCCTGATGCTGTTCCTCGTGGGGGCGGGACTCGTGCTCTTTGCACGCGGACCGCTGGAGACCGTCTCGGACACGGTGCGCCACTCGTTCGCGCGCGCGTTCGTGGTGGGGCTTCTCGGTCAGGTGTTGCTGTTGCCCACGTTCGGCATGCTCGTGGTGGGACTGGTGCTGAGCGTGGCGGGCATCCTCCTGCTGCCGTTCGTCGTGGTGGTGTTCGCGCTGCTCCTGCTCGCGAGCGTGGTGGGCGGCGCCATCGCGATGGCGCATGCCATGGGCGAGACGCTGACCCGCCGGCAGATGGCCCGCGGCGCTGCCATCTCGCCCAACAGCTTCCGCTACGTGGCGCTCGGGCTCGGGAGCGTGGCACTGCTGTGGTTCGTGTGGGCGGCGTTCGGCTGGGTGCCGATGGCGGGCCCGCTGATGCAGGGCGCCGCCATCATCGTGTCCTGGCTGCTGGGCAGCATCGGGTTCGGCGCGGCGCTGCTGAGCCGCGGCGGCCTGCGGGAGCACTTCGCCGGACGCGTCGTGCCGCCGGAGATGCTCACCGACGAATACCTCTGGGCCACGCCGCGCTTCGGCGTGCCGGCGGTGCGGCGGCCCGACAAGGACGCCACGCCGCGCTCCGGCACGCCTCGGTTCCCCGACCGCGACCGCTGATGCGCGGCCTGTTCATGTTGGCAGCCCTCGCCGCCGCCACGCCAGCCGCCGCGCAGACGATGCGCGAGTTCTCCATGTCCCGGCAGCAGCAGGGCGAGCCGGCGCTGGTCGTGCAGGTGGATTTCGCCGCCGGCTCGCTCGCGCTGCATCCGGCGCCGACGGGCACACTCTACGGCTTCCGCCTGACGTACGACGAGGCGCGCTTCGCTCCGCTCGCGGACCAGGGTCGCGACGGCGCGCTTCGGCTCGGGGCGGCGGCCCTTGGACAAGGTGGCGTGCGCGTGGCCTCGTCGCGCACCACGACGCAGGCCGCCACCATCGCGCTGTCGCGGCAGGCGGACCTCGATCTCGACCTGCGGCTCGATGCGGTCGAGGCCACCCTCGACTTCGGCGGCCTCCGGCTCGGGCGGCTCTCGCTGGGGGCGAGCGCGAGTCGCGTGGCGCTCGGGTTCGGGCAGCCCAATCCGGTGCGTTGCGCCGAGGCGGCCCTCGATGCGGGCGCCGGCGAGCTTACCGTCACCGGCCTCGGCAACGCCCGCTGCGAGCGCCTCGACGTGCGCGGCGGGGCCGGCAAGGTGACGCTCGACTTCGCCGGCCAGTGGAGCGGCGTCATGGCCGTCACGGCGGAAATGAAGATGGGCGAGCTGGTGCTGCGGCTGCCGCGACGCGCCGGTGTGCGGCTCGCGACGGACACGTTTCTCGCCCGGTTCGCCCCCGCGGGCCTCACCTCCACCGACGACGGGCGCACCTGGACCTCGCCGAAATTCGCCGAGGCGGCTTCCCGGCTCGAGGTCCGCATCGAGAGCGCGATTGGCGGGGTCCGGGTGGAATGGATAGACTAGTGGTCTGATGACCAACGTCGAGTCGATCGGCCTCGCCCTCGGGACCTCATTCGCTGCCGGGCTCAATGCCTATGCGACGGTCGCCCTCCTCGGTGCGGCTCAGCACTTCGGATTCGTCGCGCTGCCCACCGGGCTGGACATCCTCGGGCACCCCGCCGTCATCATCGCGGCCGGGGTGCTCTTCTTCATCGAGTTCTTCGCCGACAAGATCCCCTACGTCGACAGCGTGTGGGACGCCATTCACACGCTGGTGCGCCCCGCGGCGGCGGCCGGACTCGGATGGGGCATCTTCAACACGCAGCCCGCCACGATGCAGGCCATCGCCGCGCTGCTGGCCGGCACGGTGGCGCTCACGTCGCACGGCGCCAAGGCCACCACGCGCGCCGCCGCCAACACCTCGCCCGAACCCTTCAGCAACATCATCCTGAGCGTCATCGAGGATGTGCTGGCCGCCGGCCTTACGTGGCTCGCGATGGCGCATCCGGTGGTGACAGCCTTCATCGTCGTCGTCCTGCTCGGGTTCGCGGTGCTCATCATCCGCGGCCTCGTGCGGTTCTTCAAGCGCACCCTCGGCTCGCCGCCCGCCTCCGCAACTTCATAATCGTTTCATCGATTTCGGTCTTGTGCCCCTTGGCGAGCGCGAGCCATACTCCCCGATGCGCCCCGGGCACGGCCCGGTTGCTTCCAGCCTTCGTCACGGCGAGGTCCCAATGTCGGGCATGCACGAGATCGTGGCGGCCGTTCGCGCCTCCGAGAACTTCAAGTCCGAAGTGCGCTACATCGGCCTCGGCGGCTACACGGTGGACCCGGGGCCTCGCCTCTTCAAGCATCTCGACAACGATCTCGTGCGCGTCGTGTTCGCGACCAACTGCACGGAAGTCTGCGACGGCGCCATCGTCACCCTGACGACGCTGTGGGACAAGAAGCACAAGTACAACATCTACGCCCATACCATCTGCGCAGGTCCGGGCGTGAACGCCCTCTTCCGCGCCATCTGGGCGCCCATGCCCTCCGCGCTGCCGCAGCACGGCCGCGACGGCGAGCAGGCGATCATGAAGTTCGTGGCCTGGAAGGAAGCGGCGTGGGTGAAGTTCCTGAACGACGAGCTCGAGCTCGGCAACGAGGAAGCGTCCGCCATCTGGCTCGACAACTTCTGGAAGGCGCTCGATCGGCTCTTCGGCACCGGGCACCTGGTGGAGTTCGAGCCTGGCCAGCTGCGGGCGGCGGTGAGCGGCGTCAGGCTCTGACGCCGACCGCTCACCAGCGGCCGCGCGCCTGCCGCTCGTAGTTCCCCTCGAAGTAATCCTCCCAGCGCCGCTCGACGAGCCGGATCGTATCCTCGGGAATCGTCACCGGCGGCGGATAGCCTTCCTTCCAGGTGGCGTCGATGCCGATGCGGCCCGAATAGACCGGCCGCGCACCGATGAACTCCTGCTTCTGGAAGATCATGTCGCGGGCGGGATCGAAGCGGGTGAAGATCCCCCAGATCGTGCTGGTCTGGTCGGCGAGGTCGACGTCCTCGCTCACGGCGGTGATGAACCGCACCGGGCCCAGACCAGCCCACCGCACGAGCCCCTCGAGCACCTCGCGCGGGTTCTCCTTCACCACCACCACCACGAAGCCGCCGTCGAGCACCTTGTACGCAAGGATGCGGCGGTCGATGCTGCGCGGGTCGTAGATGTCGCGCGGCGGCGCCTCGCTCGTCACGGCCTCGCCGGTGGCGTCGAGGATGAGCTTGCTGCCCACGTGCAGGCGATACGACGTGTAGTCGAGCGTGTCGAGCGGCGCGATGGGGATGAGGATCATCTTCTCCTCCGGCTCGAACCGATACCACAACTCGCGCAGCAGCGCCGGCCAGTTCCGCACCGGCACGTCCTCGCGCACCATCAAGGCCACCTTGGTGAGCGCGAGCTGGCCCGTGCCCATCAGGTTGAATGCCACCTTCAGCACCTCCTTCGGATGCCGCTCGGCGAGCGACACGGCGAGGAGATTGTGGAACGCGGCATCGTCCCAGCCGAAGAGGTCGGTGATGTTGGGATTCACGACCTTGATGAGCGGTCCGATGATGTCGCCGGCCGCATTGCCGACCCACTTGTCCTCCTGCGGCGGCTTGCCCACCACCGCCGCGGGGCAGATGGCGTGCTTCCGGCGCGTGACGGTCTTCACGTTGAAGATCGGGAACAGCTCCGCCTCGGAGTAATGGCCGAAGTGGTCGCCGAAGGGCCCCTCCATGCGCCGCTCGTGCGGCGGCACCGAACCCTCGAGCACGAATTCGGCGTTGGCGGGCACGAGCATGCTCACCGACTTGCCCTGCACCATCGGCGTGGCCCAGCCGCGTACGTAGCCCGCGAAGCCGAGCTCGTCGAAGTCCTCCGGCAGCGGGAAGATCGCGCTCAGCATCGTGACGGGATCGCCGCCCAGCACCACGGCGGCGTCGAGCGGCACGTTGCGCTTCTCCGCCTCGTAGTGGTGGCCGCGGCCGCCCTTCATGCTCTGCCAGTGCATGCCGGTGGTCTTCTCGTCGAAGATCTGCAGGCGGTACAGGCCGAAGTTGCGCCGGCGCGAACGTGGATCCTCGGTGAGCGTCGGGCCCCAGGTGATGAACGGCCCGCCATCGCGCGGCCAGCTCCAGAGATTCGGCAGGCGGTCGAGGCGCGGCGCCTCGACCACCTCCTGCGCCGGTGCGCGCGAGACCACGTCGGGCTTCATGAAGCGCGCGCGGAGCAGGTTCGCGCGTGCGCTCCAGAGCGTCTTGAGCGTGGGCGGGTTGAGCCGCTGCACCAGGCCCAGCAGCTCCCGCCCGATCTCCTGGGGATGGCGGCCGAGGGCCGCCTCGATGCGTCGCTCGGAGCCGAACATGTTGAGCACGACCGGAAAGTCGGCGCCCCTCACGTTCTCGAAGAGAAGCGCGGGCCCGTTCTGCCGGATCACGCGCTGCACGATCTCGGCGATCTCGAACTTCGGATCGACCTCGACCTTCACCCGGCGGAGCTCGCCGATCTGCTCGAGGTGCGCGAGGTAGGACTGCAGGTCCGGGAACGGCGCGCGTCCGGAGGTGCGCGGGAGCGTCATGGTTGTCCGAGGGATCGGGGGCGTGGTGCCCTCGGGCGAAGACCCGGGAGCAGCGGCGAAACTAACCGCGCATCGCGCCTGCAGGGGAGTCGGGCGGCCGGACCCGCACCTCGCTGCCCAGACCGGCACCGAGCCGCGCCGCCGCCGAGCCGTCCCGCACCGCGATCTCCAATCGGCCGCCGGAGCCCTCGAGCGCCAGCAACTCGCCCGTGGGGACATCCGCGAACGTGCGATGCATCGGACCGATGGGGGTGGCGTGATACCAGATCAACGCCTTCGCCGGGACCGACACGGCCGGGATGTTGGTGACGAGGGTGCCGAAGCCGTCCACGTGGATGACTTCACCCACCAGGACCGGGCCGTCGTGGAATGGCACGAGCTGCGGCAGCGGCACGGGCGCGCGGCCCAGCGGGTGCCCGAGCGCCGACGGCGGATAGCCCATCAGCAGACGCGCCGCGGCCGGCCCGAACACGTCGCGGCCGTGGAACGTCGGCGCGGCATGCGCCGGCACGTCGAGCGCGATCACGTCACCCTCGAGC